>NZ_JBEOVY010000010.1:0-47346 GCF_040295745.1 Saccharopolyspora sp. NPDC002686 | reverse complement strand
CTCCCTTTTTCGCAATGTTAATCGCCCGCGTCTTCCATGCTTCTTTGTTATTTTTGTGATAATACCTGAACAAACTCAATAACCCACACACGACCCCTTTGCTGGGCACACCTGGGTGTATCGGAGGCCGCGTGAGCGAATCGGTGGTTGGGTCCGGGACTGATGTGCGTGCGGCGGCTCGGCGGTGGATCGCCGAGGACGTCGACCCGCGCGCGCAGGCGGAGTTGCAGCAGCTGGTCGACGCCGATTCGCCGGAGCTCGCGGACCGGATGTCCGGGATGCCGCGGTTCGGCACCGCCGGTCTGCGCGCCGAGGTCCGCGCCGGGGCGAACGGCATGAACCGCGCGGTGGTCGTGCGCACCACCGCCGGGGTCGCCGAGTGGCTGACCGGGCACGGCTGCGGCGGTGGCGTCGTGGTCGTCGGCAGGGATGCCCGGCACGGGTCGGAGGACTTCGCCACCGATGCCGCCGGGGTGCTGGCAGCAGCGGGTTTCGACGTGCAGCTGCTGCCCGAACCGCTGCCGACGCCGGTGGTCGCGCACGCCGTGCGCGCGTTGGACGCGGTCGCCGGCATCCAGATCACCGCCTCGCACAACCCGCCGCAGGACAACGGGTACAAGCTGTACCTGCGCGGCGGCATCCACCTGGTGAACCCCACCGACGGCGAGATCGAGGCCGCGGTGGCCGCGACGCCGGCGGCGAATTCGGTGCCCCGCGCGGCGACCTGGACGATCCACGAGTCCGCGTTGGACGACTACCTGGACCGGGTCGCGACCTTGCCGCGCGGCAGCGCCCGCGGCCTGCGCATCGCGGCGACCGCGCTGCACGGCGTCGGCGCACGACCGCTCCGGGAAGCGTTGCGCCGCGCGGGTTTCGAGGACGTGCACCTCGTCGCGTCCCAGGCCGAACCGGATCCGGACTTCCCCACCGTCGGCTTCCCGAACCCCGAGGAGCCGGGGACGACGGACGCGCTGCTGGAGCTGGCCGCCGAGGTCGACGCGGACCTGGCGATCGCGCTGGACCCGGATGCCGACCGGTGCGCGCTGGGCGTGCCGGTGGACGGCACCTGGCGGATGCTCCGCGGCGACGAGACCGGCGTCCTGCTGGCCTGGCACATCTTGTCCACTTTGGATCGCACGGCGACGCCGGATCCGCTGGTGGCCACGACGATCGTGTCCGCGACCATGCTGCGCTCCATCGCCGCGGAGTTCGGCGTCCGCTACGACGAGACGCTGACCGGGTTCAAGTGGCTGGTGCGCGCCGGGGACGGCGCGGGCACCGGACTGGTCTACGCGTACGAGGAAGCCCTGGGCCACTGCGTCGACCCGGATTTCGTGCGCGACAAGGACGGCATCTCCACCGCGGTGCTGGCCAGCGACCTGGCCGCCACGCTGAAGGCCACCGGACGCAGCCTCCCGCAGCTGCTCGACGAGCTGTCCACCGCGCACGGCCTGCACCGGACCGGGCAGATCTCCGTCCGCGTCTCGGACCTGGACGTGATCCCGCAGATCATGCAGCGCCTCCGCGAAACGCCGCCGACCCGGCTCGCCGAGACCACTGTGGACGTCCAGGACCTGCTACCGGACACCGATGCCTTGGTGATCACCGGCGCCGGAGGTCTGCGCGTGGTCATCCGGCCGTCCGGGACCGAACCGAAGCTCAAGTGCTACCTGCAGGTCGTCGAGCAGGTCGATGCGCTGCCCGCCGCCAAGCAGCGCGCCGCGGACCGGCTCGCCGCGCTGGAGCAGGCCGTTTCCGAACTCGTGCGAGGAGGCTGAATGCCCCGCCTGCTGATCGTGCACCACACGCCGTCGCCGGGCATGCAGGCGATGTTCGAGAAGGTCGTCGAGGGAGCGACGACCGACGAGATCGAGGGCGTCGAGGTGGTGCGCCGCGCGGCGCTGAGCGCCACCGCGTCCGACGTGCTCGAGGCGGACGGCTACCTGCTGGGCACCCCGGCGAACCTCGGCTACATCAGCGGCGCGCTCAAGCACTTCTTCGACACGATCTACTACCCGTGCCTGGACTCGACCGCGGGTCGCCCGTTCGGCTACTACGTGCACGGCAACGAGGGCGTCGAAGGCGCGCAGCGCGCGATCCGCTCGATCACGACCGGACTCGCCTGGCAGCAGGTCGCCGAGCCGGTCACCGTGCTTGGCGCGCCCGAGAAGTCCGATTTGGCGGCCTGCTGGGAGCTCGGCGCCACCGTCGCCGCCGGGCTCATGGACTGATCGGCCCTCGTGAGCACTTCGGGGTGCTCTAACGCCCCGAAGTACTCACGACCCATGAGCCGCTTTCGCTTGCGGGGCAGCAGAAGAACCCCAGTTGATCTTGGTCCGGACGGGCCTTGTAACCTGATCGTGTCGTCGGGGCGCGCCCCTTGACGACAGGGGCGCCCTGGGCAAAGCCCGCCTTCCCTCATCAACGTGCGATGTTCGGGGCGCCCTCCCTCCTCGCACTCGGTAACCGGCCGAATCCCGCTCAACTGCCCCGTTCGGCCCACACCGGTGCATCCATGCAGGGACTCCGACAGCATTTGCATGGCCGGAGGGGTTACGCTGCGACAGTGAGTGAGGAAACGATCCGACTCGAACTCGACGATTCCGGCGTCTCGGTGGATCTTCCACAGCCCCCTGGTTCACACGATCAGGTTCAGGGCGTCCCCTACCGACCTGTCGAGTTCCGCGACAACGACCTACCGGCCGCTTTGGAGCGTTCCGCCAAGTGGCTACGCGAAGCCCAGGAATGGCTGGGTGAACCCGTCGACGTGATCGCAGTCCACCTGGATTACGACGACGGCGAAGGCGCCCCGTACTACAACCTGAAGTTGCTCTGCAACGAAGAGGATCTGGCGGGCGCGCCGATCGCAATGCGCAAGCTGCAAGGCGGCCCCGTCGGCTGACCACCACCCCAACCGAAGCACGAACTCGGTGGCCCGGCCGGAAATCCCGACCGGGCCACCGCTCGCCCGGCGAGCACCGGGGTTCTGGAGCGTTTCAGAAACCGCTCCCCCGGCGTGCACGCGGACTCAAGCCTTCGGCTTCGCCCAGGACTCCAGGAGAGCGGCGACATCGGGGAGCTCGCGCTGGTCCCGGCCGACCTCCCGGACCAGGTCCAGGGCCGCGTCGTCGCCGGCTTCCACCCACCATCCGTTGAGATCGCACATCGCCACCGCGGCCACCCAGGCCAACCGCCAGTTGCCCTCGACCAGCGGGCGGGTGCGGACGATCGAGTCCAGCAGCGCGGCGGACTTCAACCACAACGTCTCGTAGGCGGGAACGCCGAACATCTCGGCGTGCGGGCGGTACGCCGCCGCGTCCAGCAGGCCGCCGTCCCGCACCATCAGGTCGCCGTCGGTCACCGCCGTGGCGAGCAGGAGCAGGTCCGACGTGTCGAGGTAAACGATCACGCCGTCAATGGTCGATCATGCGCTTCCGAGCTTGTCCAGCAAGCCCTGGTAGCGGGGCAGCACCCGCTGCACGACCTCGTCGAGCTGCTGCTCCTTCTGCTGCCGCGCCCAGCGCTCGGCCAGCGCACTGCGCACGACCTCCTGCTTGGACCGGCCTTCAGCCGCCGCCAGCTCGGCGAGCCGCTGGTTCTCTTCCTCGGTGAGGCGCAGGGTCATGGCCATGCGCTAGATGGTATCGCGCTGATACCACTCGTTGAAGGCGATAGTTTCTGGCAATGGCTAGACCGCGAGCGCACGACGACGCCCTGCGCACCCGGTTGCTGGACCGGGCGGGCGAGCTGCTGTCCGCGCACGGCCCCGAAGGGCTGGGCCTGCGACGGCTGGCCGCGGACGTCGACACCTCCACCACCGCGGTGTACTCGCTGTTCGGCGGCAAGCCCGGGCTCGTCCGGGAGCTGTACGTGGAGGGTTTCCGGCGGCTCGGCGACCGGATGGAGCAGGTGCCGCGCACCGGCTCCCCGGTGGAGGACCTGTGCGCGCTCGGGCTGGCCTACCGGGAGAGCGCGCTGGCCAACCCGCACTTCTACTCGATCATGTTCGGCCGGGCGGTGCCCGACTTCGTCCCGGACGAGGAGGCCGCGGCCACCGCGCTGCGCAGCATGGGGCCGCTGCAGGAGACCGTCGCGCGGGGCATCGAGCAGGGCGAGCTCGTCGACACCGATCCGGACGAGATCACCTTCGCCGCCTGGTCGCTGGTGCACGGCCTGATCTCGCTGGAGCTGCTCGGATCCGCGGTGGCCGGGAACGCCAGCAGCGCCCGCTACGAACGGGCGCTGCGGAACGGGATGGCCGGCTGGATGCGCTGACCCCGGAGCGACGGGGGGTTCCTCCGGGGCCAGCGCGTCGTGCCCGATCTGGCGGGTCTCACCACACCGACCACGACAGCTCGCGGTGTCAGCCGAGCGCGTTGTGGATGGCGGTCATCAGCTCGCCCTCCGGGGTGTCACCGTCCATCGACCAGACCATCGCACCGCCGAGACCCTGCTGCTTCAGGTACTCGACCTTGCGGGTGATCTCGGTGGCGTCGTCGAAGGTCCAGAACGTGGTGCCGTCGAAGAGCCAGGCGAAACCGGCCTTGTCGTCGCGGTGCAGGGTGAACTGGCCGGCCTTGGCCTTGAGCACCTTGTAGTCCTCGATGCCCGCCTCGTAGGTGGCCGGGGCGGGGCCGGTCGAGTTCTGGAACAGCCCGTTGTTCTCGTTGGTCACGCCGGTCCAGCCGCGCCCGTAGAACGGCACGCCGAGCACCATCTTGTCGGCGGGCGCCCCGGCATCGCGCCAGGCCTTGACGGTCTGGTCGATGCTCCACTTCTCCGGCGACGGGTCGCCGTCCGGGCTGAGGATCGCCGACTGGTGGTTGGTCGTCGGGTCGTAGGCGCCGTGCAGGTCGTAGCCCTGGATGGTGCCGAAGGTCAGCAGGTCGAAGACCTTGGGCACCTCGTATCCTGCCTCGATCTTGGCCGGGTCGGCGGGCAGGAAGGCGCTGATGTCGTAGTTCTTGCCGAGCTCCTGGCCGGCGGCGTCGAGCTGCGTGCGCCACTCCTGCAGCAGCGCGGTGTAGTTCTGCTTGTCGGCCGGGTCGACGACGTTGCCGGGGCCGCCTTCGGACGCGGGCCACTCCCAGTCCAGGTCGACGCCGTCGAAGATCCCGGCGGCCACGCCCTCACCGCCCTGCGGTTCGCCGATCTGCGGCAGGTTGCCGCGGAACCACATGTCGATGCAGGACTTCACGTGCGCGGCGCGCGATTCGGGGGTCGCCGCCGCGGCGTGGAAGTTCTTCGACCAGGTCCAGCCGCCGAAGGAGATGTAGACCTTGAGGTTCGGGTACTTCTCCTTGAGCTGCTTGAGCTGGTTGAGGTTGCCCGCCAGCGGCTGGTCGTAGGCGTCGGCCTGGCCGTTGACGCTCTGCTCAGCGGTGAAGCGGCGCTGGTAGTCGGCCCAGGCGTCGCCCTCGCCCGCCTGGTTGACCTGGAAGCACTGGCCGGAGGCGTCGAGGTTGCCGAAGGCGTAGTTGAGGTGGGTCAGCTGGCCTGCGGCGCCGGAGGTGTCGAGGTTCTTGACGAAGTAGTTGCGGTCGTAGATCGACCACTGGGTGAAGTAGCCGACCTTGCGGGCGGCGGCCTGCGGTTGGGGGTCGGCGGGGGTGTCGGTGGCACCGGCCGGGGAGGCCAGGACCGGCAGTCCCAGCGCGAGGACCGCGGCGAGCAGCACCGGGAGCCGGAACGGGAACCGTCGTCTTCGACTGGACATGGCGACTCCTGCTTCATCGGGGGGGATCGCTCCATGTGTGGTATAGACCATATTCCGATCAGGTCTAGACCAGCCATCGCCCGTCCAGCCGAACCCGCTTGCTCCCCGGAAAGCGCCCTTCACCGTTCACACCGCGGCGTGCTGCGCCCAGAAATGCGAAAGGATCCCGATTTCGGGGAAATCGGGATCCTGCTGCGGTGGAAATGTGGGAACGGGTCAGACCGCGCCGTACTCGCGGTCCCCCGCGTCGCCGAGGCCCGGGACGATGTATCCCGACTCGTTCAAGCGCTCGTCGACGCTCGCGGTCACGATGCGCACCGGGAGACCGGAGTCCTCCAGCTTCCGGACGCCTTCCGGGGCCGCCAGGGTGCAGATCGCCGTGACGTCGGTGGCGCCGCGCTCGACCAGGATCCGGATCGTGTGGACCATCGAACCGCCGGTGGCCAGCATCGGGTCGAGCACCAGCACCGGACGGCCGGACAGGTCGGCGGGCAGCGACTCCAGGTACGGCGTCGGCTGCAGGGTGGTCTCATCGCGCGCCAGGCCGACGAAGCCCATCTGCGCCTCCGGGATCAGCCGGTGCGCCTGGTCGGCCATGCCCAGCCCAGCCCGCAGCACCGGCACCAGCAACGGCGGGTTCGCCAGCCGGTAGCCGTCGGTGCGCGCCACCGGCGTGTGGATCGGCTCCACCGCCACCTCGGCATCCCGCGTCGCCTCGTAGATGAGCATCAGGGTGAGCTCTTGCAACGCGGCGCGGAACGCGGCGCTGTTGGTGCGCGCGTCACGCATGGTGGACAGCCTTGCCTTCGCCAGGGGGTGGTCCACGACCCGAACATCCATGACCAACAACAGTAACGGCCGCCCACCGCATCCACGTCGCAGCTGCTCGACAACGTGTCGCCGATCGCAACCACCCGCTGCGCAAAGTCAAGCACCGATCACCAGGCGCCACACCTCCGCCGTCCCGAGGTCCGCAGTTTCAATTGAAACTGCGGACCCCACCCACGGCGGATCACAGTTTCAATTGAAACTGCAGACCCACCCGGACACGGCACCGGCGTGTCAGACCCCGACACACCGGGCTTGTGGACAGGTCGTCCGGGTTGTGGAGAACTTCCGCAATTTCCATGGAAATCGGAGGTCTGATTTCCATGGAAATTGCGTTGATCTTGGTCAGCGGGGGGTGGTGGCGAGGCCCCGGACTAGGAGGTCGAGGCCGAATTCGAAGCGGTCTTCCTCGGTTCCGTCCATCAGGACCGGGAGGAGGGCCGTGATCGTCGGGAAGCGCTCCGGCGGGAGCTGGGCGAAGTACTGGCCGACCTGGGCGAAGCGCTCGTCGCGTTCGGCGTCGGTGAGGCCGAAGTCCGCGGTGCGCTCCATCGCCACCGCCGTGCCGTAGAGGGCGAGGATGTCCACGGCGAAGGCCACCGTTCGGTCCGGCATCCCGGCCGAGCGCAGGACCGCCATCATCGTTTCGCTGACGACCAGCGCGTTCGGACCGGTCGGCGCCGGCGTGCGCATGACGACCTGGGCGATGCCGGGGTGGGCGCTGAGCACCGCGACCTGCTGGCGGATCAGCTCCTTGATCTGCTCCTGCCACTTCTCCGGGGCGGGTTCCGGCAACGCGATCTCGCCGATCACCAGGTCGAGCATCAGTTCGTGCAGCTCGTCCTTGTTGCGGACGTAGGCGTACAGCGAGGCCGCGCCGGTGCCGAGCCGCTGCGCGACCTTGCGCATGCTGACCGCGTCGAGCCCTTCGGTGTCGAGCAGGTCGAGCGCCGTGCGCACGATCAGCTCCAGGCTCAACGGCTGCTTCACCGGCCGCTCGCGCGCAACGCGCTGCCGCCAGGGCGGGACGGGCACGGACATCGGTCTCCACTTCTCCGGTCGCTGCTACGAACACCGTACTTGACGCGAACACCGTTCGAGCGTAGAACAGCGTTCGTCACACGAACACTGTTCGCGAAGAGGGGTCACCGAGATGTCCGAACGCACTCCCGTCCTGATCGTCGGCGCCGGCTTGGCCGGTCTGTCGACCGCCGTCTTCCTCGGCCTGCACGGCACTCCGTCGCTGGTGGTCGAGCGCCACCCGACGACCTCCACCCAGCCGAAAGCACGAGGCCAGCAGCACCACGTGATGGAGGCGTTGAACTACGCGGGCCTGGCCGATGCCATGGTCGGAGCATCGCCGCGGGACACGGGCTTCCAGCTGCGAATAGCGGAAAGCGCGAGCGGCCCGGTGTTCCGCGAGATCTTGCACGACACGTTCATCCCGCTCGACGAGCTGACGCCCTGCCGCTCAGCGGATGCCAGCCAGGCCAGCGCGGAGCGCATCCTCGTCGAGCGCGCCCGCGAACTGGGCGCCGAGATCCGCTTCTCCACCGCGCTGGAGTCGTTCGAGCAGGACGAATCCGGGGTGCGCGCAGTGCTCTCCGACGCCGGCGGAACCCACGCGGTGCACGCGGACTACCTCGTCGCCGCCGATGGCCACCGCAGCCCGATCCGCGAGCGGCTCGGCATCGGCACGCACGGCCGCGGCGCCCTGTGGCACTCGGTCCTCTGGCTGATCCGCGCCGACCTGGCGCCCGTCGTGGGCGACCGCCAGGTCCTGTACAACCTGCAGAACCCGCAGCTCTCCGGAGGCATGGGCTTCCTGGTCAGCACCGACCGGCCGGACGAGTTCGTGGCCGGGGTCGGCTACGACCCGCAGCGCGAAGACCTGGCCGATTTCCCGGAAGAGCGCGCGCTGGACCAGATCCGGATGGTCATCGGCAAGCCCGACGTGGAGCTGGAGATCCTCAACGCCGACACCACGACCGCCGGCATGCACGTCGCGGACCGGTTCTCCAGCGGCCGGGTGCACCTGGTCGGCGATGCCGCCCACACCATGCCGCCGCAGGGCGGGATGGGCGGCAACACCGCGGTGATGGACGGCTTCTACCTGGCGTGGAAGCTCGCCGCCGTGCTCCGCGGCGAAGCCGGTCCGGGCCTGCTGGACAGCCACGACGTCGAACGGCGCCCGGTGGGCGAGCTGATCGCGAAGAACCAGTACATGAACGCCATCGTGCGCAGCATGCCGCACCTGATGCGGCCGGACGACACCCCGCCGATCGAGGACGCCGCCGTGCTGATGTTCGGCTACCGGCACAACGGCGCGGTCGTCGCGGAACCCTGTGACGAGGGTGAGCTCCTGGAGGAACCGACCGAGCCGACCGGTCGTCCCGGCTCGCGAGCTCCGCACGTCCGACTGTCCACACCGGACGGAGAGCGGTCCACGATCGACCTGTTCGGCCGGGAGTTCGTCCTGCTGACCGAATCCGAGACCTGGGCCGAGTCGGCCGAGAAGCTGGCCGAGGACCTCGGAATCCGCCTGCGCGCGCAACTGCTCGGCGGCGAGGTGACCGGCGACTGGACCGGCAAGTACGGCGTCACCGCCGACGGAGCCGTCCTGGTCCGCCCGGACCGCTTCATCGCCTGGCGCGCCAAGGGCGCCGGCTCGGCCGCCGATCTGGAAAGCGCCCTCCGCGCGGTCCTCGACCGCTGAGAGCCGGGTGCGCGGTTCCAGCCGCACCCGCGCACCCGCACCATCAGCTCGCGGCCAGTTCGCCGAGCAGCTTCCAGGTCCGGCGCTCGTCCTCGGCCGAACCGATCGAGGTCTGGACGTAGATGAGCTCGGTCGCGCCCGCCTCGAAGTACTCGGCGACCTGCTTCGCGATCATCTCCTCATCTCCGATCGCGACGAGGTCGACGGGGTTGTCGATCCCTTCGCGATCCAGCGCCGCGCGGTAGGACGGGATGTTCCCGTAGGGAGCGATGAGTTCCTCGGCGCGAGCTCGGGCACCTGCGACGTCGGCGGTCACCACGCCGGGGACGATCACGGCGATCCTGGGTTCCGGCCGCCCGGCGGCTTCGGCGTAGCGGCGCAGGGTCGGGACGGTGTACTCGGCCAGCGTCCGCGGCCCGGACAGGATCGGCAGCGCACCGTCGGCGAGTTCGCCGGCCGCGCGCAGGGTCAGATCACCGGCCGCCGCCACCAGCACCGGCACCCGCGGCCGGGCTCCGAGCACGCTCGCGGGCATCGCCGTTCTGGCGACCAGCGTGTCCCCGACCAGGTCCACCGACCCCGATTCGAACAGGTCGCGCAGCGCCGCCAGGAATTCGCGGAGGTGCCGGCCCCTCGGGTGCGGGGTGATCCCGTAGGCGTGCTCGACGAACGACTTGATCGACATCCCGACGCCGAGGGTGAAGCGGCCGTGGCCGGCGGCCTGCGCCGTTTGGGCCTGCATCGAGAGGGCTATCGGATGCCGCGGGTAGATCGGCACCACCGCGGTGCCGACGTCGATGCCGGGGACCTCCCTCGCGGCGAGGGCGGCCACCGTGGTCGCGTCGTAGTCGAAACGCTGGGTGAACCAGGCTGCGTGCAGCCCGGCGTCGGCGAGCTCTTCCACCTGGCCGATCAGGGCGTCCACGGAGTTCGCTTCGCTGGAGACCCCGGTGGTCTCGCTGTGCAGTGCAACGCCGATGCGCATCATGTGCTCCATTCCTTCGCGGAGCACAAAGGTTAACCGAGTTAAAAATTTTACTGTGTAACCACTCGTGCTAGCCTCGGTGACGTGGCAGAACGAGTCGGTCTCCGGGAGCGGAAGAAGCAGCGAACCCGGGCCGCGATCGCGGACGCGGCGATCGCGATGTTCCTCGAATCCGGCTTCGACGAGGTCTCCTGCGCTGACGTCGCCGCGCGGGCCGAGGTGTCGAAACCGACCCTGTTCAAGTACTTCCCGGCGAAGGAAGACCTGGTGCTGCACCGCATCGCCGACCACGAGGGCGAAGCGGCGGCGGTGGCCCGGGAACGGGCCGCGAGCGAGGATCCGCTCGCGGCGCTGCGGCGGCACCACCTGGCAGCGCTCGCCGCGCGCGATCCGATCACCGGCCTGAACGACACTCCGGAAGTCCGGGGCCTGCACCAGTTGATCGAGAGCACGCCCGCCCTGTCTGCCCGCATGCTCGGTTTCGCCGAACGCCGCGCCGAAGCGCTGGCGGACGCGCTGGTCGAAGCAGGTGCGCCGGCGGGAATCGCGACTCGCATCGCGGCGCACCAAGTGGTGACGGCACAGCGCGTGCTCGCGGAGGAGAACGTCCGCCAGCTCTCGAGCGGCCGCTCCCCCGACGAGCTCTACCCCGAGGCCGTCGCCGCCGCCGAGTGCGCCTTCGACATGCTGCGCACCGGCCTCGACGGGATCTGCGGCGACCTCCGGGCGGAAAGTGCAGGGCGCCTTCCGCCGAAATGATCAGCGCCCTGCACCTGAGCAGGTCGTCACGGGTGGAGGACGACCTTGGTGTAGCCCTCGATCCGCTGGTCGAACTTGCGGTAGGCGTCCGGGGCGTCGGAGAGGGACAGCTCGTGGGAGACCACGAAGCTCGGCTTGGCCCTACCCGCGATGATCATGTCGCGCAGCTGCCGGTTGTAGCGCTTGACGTTGCACTGACCGGTGCCGATGACCTGGCCCTTCTCGAACATCCGGCCGACCGAGACCAGCAGCATGCCCTTCTTCGCCTCGTCCGTCGGACCGCCGGGGTCGGAGGGCACGTACAGGCCCGGCACGCCCAGCCGCCCGGTCGGGCGGACCGTGTCGATCAGCGAGTTCAGCACCACGGCCGGTTCTTCCTTCTCGCCGGAGCCGACCTGCGCCTGGTAGCCGACCGCGTCGACGCCCTTGTCCGTGCCCTCCCCGTCGGTCTGATCCTTGATCATCTGGACCGGGTCGCCCTTCGAGAAGTCGATCGGGATGGCGCCCATCTCCTCGGCCTTGGCCAGCCGCTCCGGAACGCGGTCAACGCTGAACACCCGCGCGGCCCCGCGCAGCAGCGCCGAGTAGGCGGCCATCAGCCCGACCGGTCCGGCCCCGTACACCACGACGCTCTCGCCCGGCGCGACCTGCGCGAGCTCGCAGCCGTGGTAGCCGGTGGGGAAGATGTCGGCGAGCAGCACGAAGTCGGCCTCGTGGCTGCCGTCGGCGGGCAGCTTCAAGCAGTTGAAGTCGGCGAAGGGAACCCGCAGGTACTCGGCCTGCCCACCGGTGTAGGGACCCATCGCGACGTAGCCGTAGGCCCCGCCGGCGAAACCGGGGTTCACGGTCAGGCAGAACCCGGTGTTGCCGGCCATGCAGTTCTTGCAGAACCCGCAGGCGACGTTGAACGGCATCACCACGCGGTCACCGCGGTTCAGGCTCGTCACCCCGGAACCGAGCTCCTCGATGATGCCCATGTTCTCGTGCCCGAACACGATGCCCGGCTCGGCGGCCGTGCGGCCCTCGTACATGTGCAGGTCGGAGCCGCAGATGGCGGTCGAGGTGACCCGCACGATCACGTCGTTGGGGTGCTGGATCGATGGCCGGTCCACTTCGTCGACGGCCACCGAGAACGGCTCCTGGTACACGACTGCCTTCATGGCAGACCACCTCCGGGTGAAGACGCGCGTTTTCCCCTGTCCGTGCCGCCTCGGGACTACCCCGTACCGGGCGAAACAAGACACGGATGGCGGTCACCCGAACGAGGGCACTCGAAAATCGGCCACCCGGCGGCGTCGACCAGATCCACACCGCGCAAGGAATCGACGCACAGCTGCCGCTCGGCCATTCGGGGGCCAACGCTGGTGTTTCGCCGCAGCGGACGGTCAGGATGGGGGTCCGCCGCCGACGGACTGAAGGGAGTCGTTGTGCGGCGTCGTTCTTTTCTTCGGGCTGCCGTGATCGGTGGCGGGGTTGCCGCTTTCACCGGTGGGTTGTGGACCGGGGCCGCTGTGGGCGGGCCGGTCCGGCGGGTTGCCGAAAGTCCCTACGGGCCGCTGCTGGGCGCCGATGACAACGGGATCGAGCTGCCGGAGGGCTTCACCAGCCGGGTCATCGCGCACTCCTCCGACAAGGTCGCGGGCACCGACTACACCTGGCACGACGCACCCGACGGCGGGGCGTGCTTCGTCGACGGGGACGGCTGGATCTACGTGTCGAACTCCGAGGTCGAGCCCGGCGGCGGGGTCGGGGCGATCAAGTTCGACGCCGGCGGCAACGTCGTCGACGCCTACCGGATCCTCGAGGACACCCGGCGGAACTGCTCGGGCGGCGCAACTCCTTGGAACACCTGGCTCTCCTGCGAGGAGGTCAGCTACGGGTACGTCTTCGAGACCGACCCGTGGGGGCGCAACGAGGCCGTTCGGCGGGATGCGATGGGCAGCTTCAACCACGAGGCCGCGGCGTGCGACCCGGTGCGCAAGGTCATCTACCTGACCGAGGACGAACCCGACGGCTGCTTCTACCGGTTCCGGCCCAACAACTGGGGCGACCTGGGCGCGGGCGGACTGCTGGAACTCCTCGTCGCCGGGGACGAGACCTCGGGCAAGGCCAGCTGGGTGGAGGTGCCGAACCCGACGCCGTCCGAGGGCGACACCCCGACGCGCGAGCAAGTCGACGGCGCGAAGCACTTCGACGGCGGCGAGGGCTGCTACTACGCCGCCGACCGGTGCTGGTTCACCACGACCGGCGACACCCGCGTGTGGCAGTTCAACGTCGCCGACGACACCTTCGGGCTCGCCTACGACGGCGGCGGGGACCTGGGCGCCGTCGACAACATGACCGGCAGCTCGTTCGGCGACCTCTACGTCGCCGAGGACGGCGACAACATGGAGATCTGCATCATCACGCCGGACGACGTGGTGGCGCCGATGCTTCGGGTGAACGGGCACGACTCGTCCGGGCTCACCGGACCGGCGTTCAACCCGGCAGGCGACCGGATGTACTTCTCCTCGCAGTACGGCCCTTCGGGCGAGTTCTCCGACGGCTACACCTACGAGATCAGCGGACCGTTCCGGAAATAGCGGCCGTGCGAGTGCTTTTCGGTCCTGCTGCGCCGAAAAGCACTCGCGGTCCCGGTGATCGCCCGGTCGCGTCCCCACCTTGCTCCGCCTGATACCGGTCAGGCGCTGGCTCGTGAGTACTTTGGGGCGTCCTGGCACCCCAAAGTACTCACGTGACCTGACCAGGTAAAACCTGACCCAGGTGGAGATCGACCGGGCACTGAGGATGCTCGTCGACGTTCCACCGCAGCCGATGTCGACCCACGTACTCGGCGACCGGTTCCTGCGGCCACTGCACTTCTTCCGGCCGCAGCTCGTGATCCGCAATTTCCGTTGAATCCGCAGTTTCAATTGAAACTGCGGGAAGCACCGGCCCTGGAGGACGTGGCTGAGACCGGCAAGTGCGCTCTCAGCGATACGAAGGACCGCGCCGGCGGGCCCCTCCCCTTCAGCCGGGCTCAGTGGGCTGGGTTCTTGGCTGCTGTTCGACGATGTGGCTGAGGTTGCGCCACAGGAGCGTGTAGCGCCAGAAGAGGCGGCGGCGGAGCACTGATCCTGGGAGGGTTTTCGCTGCTGCTGCGCGGATTTCCGACAGGGTGTCCGTCGGGTCTTTGACCGGCATGCCCTTGTCGTGGGGTTTGCCCGCGCGACCCCGCGCGGCCTTGTAGGCGCCGACCGCTGCGTTCGCCGGGAGCGTCAGCGCGTCCAGGGCGAAGTCCGCCCGGGTCGCCTTCCGGTAGTGGCCGACGACGGCGAGGACCCCACCTGGCCGCACCAGCTCGGACAGCCTGGTCAGCACCAGGTCCAACGGCATGTGGTGGACGCTCGAAATGGCCGTCACCGCGTCGTACCCGGACGGATCGAGCTCCAGCTCGGGATCTAGCAGGTCACCGCACAACCACCGGACGTTCGTCGCAGTCGATGCGCTGCTGGCGTGCTCGATCATCTCGGCCGAGCGGTCCACCGCGTCGACGTGCTCCGCCCGCTCCGCGAGCTGCCGGACCAGCGCACCGGTTCCGCATCCGACGTCGAGGACCTTCGCGCTCCGCGGTGGCAACTGCCGCAGCAACCACGGGTGGTAGTGCGCGTTGTGGTCCCACAGCAGCGCTTTCGGTAGCTGGATCACCTGGACCTCCGAGCCCCAGCTCGCCCCGGTGCGGTACCGGGGTCGTGAGTGCGGATGGTGGTAAGAACACGGTTACGCACTCACGACCCGTTCTACCAGGATCAGCTTCAGCCGAGGGCGTCGAGCGGGACGGGGAAGACGGGAACCCGTTGAACGCGCCTTCCCGCTCCGCGCTCGCCCGATCGGAAAGCGGAGCAGAAGCCGTGTTCGGAGCATCCGGATTCCGCCGCGTCAGTCCGCGGCGTAGAGGTCGGGGTTGTCGGAGAGCGCGGCCACCATCGCGGCGCGCGATCCCACGCCGAGCTTGGTGAAAATCCGTCGCATGTGGGCGGAAACCGTGTAGAGGCTGATGTCCAGGACGGCGGCGATGGCTCGGTTGGTGTAGCCCAGACCGACCATCCGCGCGATCTCCCGCTCCCGCGGGCTGAGCAGTTCGTCGACCTTCGGCGCAACCGGCACCAGGAGGCAGCGCACGCCGAGATCGGTGATGTCCAGCAGCGGTTTTCGCACGCCCCGGTTCGGTCCGGCGATCTCGCCGACGCGGCGCACCAGCGCCCGCACCAGGTGTTGGACCAGTTCGTCGGAGTGCAGGTCAGGACTGCGCCGGGTCGGCTCCGGCAGTTCGCGTCCGACGTGCGGAATCGGCGTTGCAGTCGCGTCTTTCGTCAATGCAACCGGCCTCCCCAGAACCAGTTCGGGCGGCGGGTCGCGCCACCTCGGAGTGGCCCCGCGCCCCCACGCCGGGCCGATGCGGCGTCCACCGCGCGTACCAGCAAAGCCAACATCGTCCATCCGCGCATCGTCGATTCGTGTGACACGCGGGCTGACTAATCCTTCAAATCGGCATCAGAACGTGTGACTACCACCCGAATGCCGCTTGAACTGGACTGTTCGCACGCGCTCACCGACGACCGGCCGACAACTCCGCCGGCCGCGGTGCAGGACAGGAGGACCCACCATGAGTCGCTACCGAGCGGTCGACGGGGAGCTGGAGGACGAGCTGGCCCGCGAGCTTGAGGACGAGCTGGAAGGCGAGTTCGAGGACGAGTTCGAAGACGAGGACTTCGCCCGGGAGCTCGAGGACGAGATGGAGGACGAGTTCGAAGACGAGCTCGAGGACGAGCTGGAAGGCCTGGTCCAGGAGCTGGAGGACGAGCTCGAGTTCGAATTCGAGGACGAGGACGAGTTCGAGGACGAAGACGAGGACGAGCTGGAAGCGGAGTTCGAGCAGCTGGTCCGCGAGCTGGAAGCGGAGTTCGAGGACGAGTACGAGTCCTTCGCCAACCCGGTCAGCCGGGTCTACTCGGACGCCGAAACCATGGCCAAGCTCGCCTTCGAGGCCGAGCGCGCCGAGTCCGAGGCCGAGGTCGAGGGATTCCTGGGCGCACTGGCACCGATTGCGATGAGCCTGGCGCCGAAGGTCGCGCCGCTGGCCAAGAAGTTCGCCCCGAAGATCATCAAGGGCGTCAAGTCGGTCGGCAAGAAGTTGTGGCGCAGCCCGGTGACCCGCCGCGCGGTCCGCCAGGTGCCCAAGATCGCCGGCCGCACGGTCCGGGACATGGGCCGCCGCTACGCGCGGGGCCAGAAGGTCACCGGCAAGCACATCGCGCGCTCGCTGGCCGGGCACACCGCCAACGCCGTCGGCCGCAGCAAGGCCGTGCGCGGGCGCCGGCGTCCGACCAAGCGCCGCGTGACCGCGCCGAAGAACCGCCGCGCCATCCAGGCCCGCCGCGCAGCCCAGATGCGGAAGGCCCGCGTCGCCAGGGGCCGGGCGAAGGCGCCGCGCCGGAGCAAGGGCCGTGGCCGCCGGCGTTGAGCTGCGGTCGGCCGCGGCGCGCACCCGGCGGCCGGCGCAGCCGATCGACCGCGGAACCGCGCGCCTGCTGGCGACCTGGGTGCGCACCCAGGCCATCAGCAGCGAACGCCACCTCGCCGCGCTCCGGCCGTTCAGCTGGTCGGAGTTCGGCGACCCGGCCACCGGCCCCAGCCGAGCGCACCTGGCCGCGGTCAACGAGACCATGGCCGGTCTCCGCGAACCCCTCCACGAAGCCACCCGCGACTTGCGGCGGGTCGCCGAACAGGCGGCCCGGCAACCGGATTCGCAGCGGGTGCGGACCGTGCTGCGGGCGAAGTCCAAGACCTACCGGCTGGTGCGCGACACCGAGCGGATCTGGGACTTCTACCTGGAGCTGTTCAACCAGCGGCAGAGCTCGTTCGCCCCGTGGCTGGTCGCCGCGGACCGGATCGCGCTCGACTGCTACCAGTACGCCTACCTGGGGATCGGGAAGTGGCGCTCGATCCCGACCCCGCCGCCGTTCTGCTACCTGGAACCCAGCCACGGGCCAGCCACCTCGCGCCGCGGCATCCCGCTGCAGCGGCTGAGCCACCGGATCAACCCGTTCCCGCTGATCCAGCTGCCGTTCCACCGGCTGATCAACCCGTGGACGCTCGGCGCCGTGCTGCACGAGGTCAGCCACAACCTGCAGAACGACCTCGGGCTGGCCAAGGCGGTGCCGATGCAGGTCGCGGCGCGGTTGACCGAGACCGGGGTGCCGCCGACGATCGTGTCGCAGTGGGTGCGGTGGAACCGGGAGACCTTCGCCGACCTGGCCGGGCTGCTGCTGGGCGGGCCGATGATCGTGGGCTCGCTGTTCGACGTGATCGCCCGGGATCCGCGCGCCGCCTCGAAGTTCCGCGCGCGGGACCCGCACCCCGCGTCCTACCTGCGTGGGAAGCTGAACATCGAGCTGCTGCGGCGGATGGGTTTCCCGAAGCGGGCCGAGCAGCACGAGCGCGCGTGGCACGCGATGTACCCGCGGCCGAAGCTGATCGGCGCACCGCCCGCGCTGCTGGCCTCCGCGAACAAGGCGGTCCCGGCCGTGGTGCAGGCGATGTGCTTCACCTCGTACCCGACGCTGGGCGACCGGAAGCTGGCGCAGGTCCTGCGGTTCGAGCCGAAGGAGCAGCGGATGGTCGAGGAGGTCGCGGAGCGGCTCGCCTGCGGGGTGTCCCCCGGCGTCGCGCCGGAGCGGTTCCTGATCGGCGCCGTCCGGTACGCGCTGGAGCAGCGGATGGCGCCGCCGAAGCGCTTGGCGAACTTCTTCGTGGAAGAGCTGGGGAGGCGGGCGCGGTGACCTTGCGCGGCGAATTCCCAGTGCTGGCCCGGAAGTTCCGGCAGCTCGCGGCGGCGTGGCGCGCGCTGGAGGTGAGCGTGGTCGAGGACCTGCCGAGCGGTGAGCGCCCGGCCGCCTCCGACCGGCTCGCCGAAGTCGTCACCGACGGCACCGCGGACCTGCAGCCTGCGTTGCGTGCCATGGACGCAATTTCAATGGAAATCGGACGTCCGATTTCCATTGAAATTGCGGACGCCTTGCACGCCGCCGCGTTGGCGCTGCTGCGCACGCAGCGGCGGCTCGACGACGAGTTCCGGTGCCACCACGCGGCCACCGAGCTGGCGCGGGCCGTGCAGGGGCGCGGCCCGGAGTGGATCGGCTGGGCCCGCAGCATCCGGTCCGGTGTGGACGGATGCGTGGATTCGTTGCGCAGCACGGAGAACACCATGCTGCGGTGTTGGCGCGAAACCGCCGAACTCGCGATGCGGTTCGGCATCGAGGAAGGCAGCGAGGGCAGGCGATGACCATCAACGACGACCGCCAGCGCAACGCGGAAGAGGACCGGGGCGCCGCACTCCCCCAAGCCCAGGACATCGACAGCGCATATCCGCTGGTCACACGGCATGAACCACCTTGCCCGCCGTGGTGGGCGCATCCGGGGAAGGTGGCGAACAAGGCGATCAGCGACGTGCTCGGCTGGAAGTGGCGCAACGGCGACACCAAGGCCTTCACCGCCGCGCTGACCGGCAGCTTCGAGCTCAAGCGCGTCGAGGGGCACACCGAAGCGCGGTGGACGCCGCGCGGCTACGCGGTGCAGGCCGACCTGGGTGCGGTCACCGGTGGCCAGGCCTCGCTGGCCGCCCGCGCGCGCAGCGCCATCAAGGACGCGACCGAACTGCTGGACTCGCTGAAACCGCTGCGCCCGGGCGCTGATCCGGACAACTGCGAAGGATTCCGCAGCCTGGTCCGGCACGACCTGGAGGAGATCCGCAAGGAGCTCGAATGCGCGCTGCTCCGCGTGCCGCGCGTCGACCAGCTCTTCCTGCTGCTGCTCGGCAGCCCCTCCGCCGCGGTGGACCCGGACCGGGTGCGCGGTCACCTCGGGATGCTGCGCGACGAGTTCGGCATGGTCGGCGGCCTGGTCAACACCATCGAGGAAGAACGCATCCAGACCTCGTTCATCACGCTGGTCGACTGGGTGCTGTCGCTGTACCGGGGCTGGCTGGACTCGCGGGACCGCATCGACCCGTTCGCGCAGCCGGAGAACGGCCAGCCGTTCTTCGGGCCGGCCGTGACCGCCTTGTCCCAGCTGCTGTCGGCGACCGCGGTGCAGGTCGAGGAGCTCGTCGGGGCGCTGAAGTCGGTGCACATCCACCGCGGCGACCGGGAGGTCCTGCGGATCCCCGATCCCGAGGGCGGCTCGATGGCGCTGGGCGGTCTGCTGCGCTGGGTGCACGACTTCGCCTGCTTCGAAGGCCGCACGCTGATCGAATCGGCGGGCAAGGACGGCGTGGACAGCGCGTTCCTGCAGGTGGTGACGCGGTTGACGCGGATCGTCGGCGCCCTGCCGCGGCGCGACGAAGGCGGCACCGAGGACGTGCACGGCAACTACCGCGCAACCCTGCCTGCCGGGTTCTTCAGCTCCCGCGTGCAGCGCGCGATCGACGAGCTGCACGACCACCTCCAGGAGATCGTGCGCGTAGCCAAGCCGATCCGGCACGGCGCGGTGCCCGAAGACCCGCCTGGTCCACCAGCGCCGCCGAACCCCGGACCGATGCCCCCACCGGACGCGGGCCCGACACCACCCCCGGCTCCCGCACCACCGCCGGGCGCCGGGCAGCCGACGCCGGTGGTCAGCGCCTCGGTGGAACCGGTCGTCGCGGAGCCCGATGCCGCGACCAAGCGGCGGACACGCAAGCCGCGACCCGAGCCCAAGCCCGCCCCGCGGCCGGAATAGCGGTCCGCCCGCGCCCCGCACGGAGGAATGATGGCCACCGAAAAGCAGTACCGGGAACTGTTCGACCGGGTCGCCGCGCTGCGCAGGGAAGTCGCCGGCAACCTGTCGAACGAGCTCGGCAGCAACCCGCAGGTCGGCGAGGCGCTGCTGAAGCAGATCGACGACATGCTCTTCGCCGTTGAGACCGAGGACCAGAGCGAACCCCGACCACCGGACGGCGGTCTCGCGCAGCTGGTCGGCATCGGCGGCGAGTCGGCCGGGGACATGGGCTCGACCCGCATGCCGCACGGCATCGAGAACTACGACGAGACCATCGCGTCCGAGCGCATCATCGCCGTCGCCGACATGTACTACCTGTACCAGCACGAGCGGATGGGCATGTTCCGCGTGGTGCAGAAGCTGCGGGAGCTGTTCGAGCGCGGCGCGATCCGGTTGTTCGACGGCGAAGGCGCGTTCGGGCTGTACCGGTTCGACCGGCGGGACGTGCTGCGCTACACCAAGCGCGACCGGATCAACGCCTACCGCCGGGTGCTCGGCTACGGCCGCGGCCTGGGGTCGGGCCACTCGCGGCCGAACACCGACTTCCACCGGCTGTTCACCCAGTTCAACAACCAGACCGCGCTGTTCTGGCGGGACAAGCGGGTTTCCGACGTGATCCGGGAGCGCGCGCACGACCCGTCGTTCGGCAGCATGGCGGTGGTGCGGCGCAGCGGGCTGGACCTGCGCAACAACCTGAAGTTCACCTCCTACGGCCACCTGAACGTGCTGCGGGTGGAGGTCATGCAGCTGCTGGACGAGTGCTTCCGGATCCTCGACGCCGAGGACGTGAAGGACCTGTTCGGCGCGGCCAACGCGTGGGACGTGATGGACGAGGTGCTGGTCCGCTACTTCGGCGAGCAGCTGGTCACCTCGCCGCGCCAGCGGATGGCGGTGACCGGCCGGAAGGTCCTGCGCTGGCTGGCGGCCCCGCACATCCTGGAGACGACCCGCTCGGAGTTCGAGGCGCTGCTGCTGGAGATCGCCGAACCGTCGGAGGAATGGCTCACCTCGGCCCAGTCCCTCCGCCTGGCCGACCGCAGCAGCTCCAAGCAGCTCCTCCCCTGGGACCGCCAGCAAACGGCAGGAGTCACCACCCCCAACCGAGGAGACCGCCAACCAGCAGCCCGCCGCCCAGCAACAACCCGCCGCGCCCGCAGGTGACCGAGGGATCCGCAAATTCCATTGAAATCGAACGTCGAAATTCAATGGAATTTGCGGATCCCCCAGTCCCGTGAGCACTTTGGGTCGCTATGACAGCCCAAAGTACTCACGGGAGGATCAGCACGCGGATCACGAAGGCGTCCACCAGCACCGCCACTGCGAAGGTCAACAGCAGCAGCCAGGACTGCCGAGTCCCGGTCCGATGCGCGACAACCACTGGTGGGCCCCGCAGGTGTCGCGAATCGCCTCGGCCAACCACCTCCGCTGCTCAGCACCGAGCAGCGGCAGCAGCGCGGCGAAGTCGGTCTCGTCCTTCGCCCGGGTGTTCTTCGCCTTGTAGAACAGCAAGATCTCGGGCGCCAGGTAGGGGATACCGCCCTCGCCGATGCGGCCGATCGACCACACGCTGCGGCGCACCCGCGGGTTGCGCCGCGACGTCCAGCACTCACCTTCGGACTCGTCGACCATGATCTGGATCCGCCACGGCTGATCAGCGGCCGGGCGACACCAGACGTCGCAGACCCCGGCAGGCAGAACCTCCCCGGCGCGCCAAGGGCGCAGCGCTCCCGGCGGATCGGCGGCCCACAACTCCCACCCGCGCAGGACGTCCTGAACAGCCAGGTGATCGCGTCGGAGCACCAGCACGTCGATGTCGCCGTGCTCGCGCAGCGAATGCCCCAGCGCGAGCTCGACGGCGAAGCCACCGGCCAGCCACCACGGCGCCGGGAATCCGGCGAACAACTCGTGCACATCGGCCGGTGCAGCCGGCTCCCAATCACCCCACGGGGTGTGCGTGCGCGCCACCTCCCCAGCATGCCGCAGCTGTGATCCGCACCATCGTGGATTGACCTTCAAACCGGTTTGAGGCCATAGCTTCCTCGCTGAGCCCGGACGGGTGAGAAGCACGAGCTTGGGAGATGGGCATGACCTCTTACGTCGTTCAGCGCAACGGCCGGGAAGCCACCGCCGAGGAGTTGGCGCCGCTGGCCTTCGCCGGCTTCGCCCACATGACCGCGATGCAGGTGCGGGACGGCGGGGTGCGAGGCCTCGACCTGCACCTCGAGCGGCTGCGCACCGCCTCGCTGGCGATGTTCGGGCAGGCGCTGCCCGACGACCAGGTGCGGTCCTACCTGCGAACGGCCGTCGGCGGTTCGCCCTCCGACCACTCGTTGCTCGCCAACGTGTTCTCAGGAGCAGGCGAGTTCACCGCGGCCGACCGCCCGCTCAACGTCCTGGTCCGCACCTCCCCGGCCACCAGCGGACCCACCGGGCCGCTGTCGCTGGCGGCGGTCGAGCACGAGCGGATGCTCCCGGAGCTGAAGCACGTGGGCGAGGTGGCCAAGACCTACTACCTGCGGCAAGCCGTGGCGCGGGGTTTCGACGACGCGGCCTTCGTCGACCGCCGCGGCCGGTTCAGCGAAGCGTCGATCTGGAACCTGGCGTTCTGGGACGGCGAAGCGGTGGTGTGGCCCGAAGCCGAGATGCTGGGCGGCATCACGATGACCATCCTCCGCAGGCAGCTGGAACAACTCGGCGTTCCCCAGCGCACCGCGGAGATCACGCCCGATGGCCTCCCGGATCTGGCCGGAGCAGTGGTCATGAACTCCTGGACGCCGGGCGTCGCGGTGCACCGGATCGACACCACGCCCATCACCGCGGCACCGGAGTTCGTGGAGCTGCTGCACGAGGCGTACGCGGCCGAACCCCTCGTCGCGCCGTGAATCAGGACTTCTCGAGGTATGCGGCGAGGTTGCTGCGGCTGCGCTGGAGTTCGGCGATCCGCTCCTCGGCGATCGCCAGCTCCCGGTCCATGATGGCCCGCACGTCCACGCACCACTCGAACTCCGGCAGCTCACCGCGGACGCACGGCAGCACGGCGCGGATCACCTCGGTGGACAGCCCGGCGTCCAGCAGCGCGCGGATCTGCCGCACGACGACCACCGCGTCCTCGTCGTACTCGCGATAACCGTTCGCACCCCGGCGGGGGTCGAGAAGTCCCTGCGCCTCGTAGTACCGCAACAGCGGCGCGCTCACCCCGCTGACCTGCGCCAGCTCCCCGATCAGCACGTGCACCACCCCGTTCGGTCCCGGACCAGTATGCCGAGTCGGCCGATCAACTGGCGTGATCGCTCCAGGCTCGGACCCGTGAGCATTTTGTGGGGCTATAGCACCACAAAATGCTCACGGACATCACCACGTGACGGGAACGTGCTGCGGGCCGCAGTCCATGAGAACGGTCCGCCACGGCAACTGCTCCGGCGGCGTGGACAGCCGAAGGCCGGGAAATTGGGCGGTGAGCGCGACGAAGACCGCTTGGAGCTCGATGCGCGCCAGGGCGGCACCGAGGCAGTGGTGCGGCCCGTACCCGAAGCTCAGGTGCGGATTGGGTCGCCGAGTGATGTCGAACCGGTGCGGCTCGGGGAAGCGAGCGGGGTCGTTGTTGGCCGCTTCCAACGACGCAAGCACGGTCTCTCCTACTCGAATCTCCACGTCGCCGAGCCGCACGTCCGCATGCGCGACGCGCGGCGTGATCTCGGCGTTCCGGCCGGTCTGGTGCCGCAGGACCTCCTCGACCGCCGGAGCGACCAGATCCGGATCACGGGAGAGCTCGGCGTACTCGCCACTGGCGAGCAGCAGCACGGTACCGATGCTGATCGCGTGCGACGTCGTGGCGTATCCGGCGAGGAGGAGGGCGATGGCCATGGTTGCCAACTCAGGTTCACTGAGCTTGTCCCCATCGTCCTCGCGGATCCCGATCAAAGTGCTGAGCAGGTCCGCGCCGGGGTCCGCCTGCTTCGCAGCGACCAGACCAAGCACGTAGTCCTGCAGCTTCGCCCACGCCGCACCGCCTCCGGGCTCATCAGATCCATCGTGACCACCGCATCCACCCGGTCCCGGAAGGCATCCCGTTCCACCTCGGCGATTCCGAGCAATTCGCCAATCACTGCGAGGGGCAGCGGGATCGCCAGTGCTTCGACCAGATCGACCGGCCCGGCCCGGCGGGACATGTCGGCCAACAGCGATGCAGCGATCTCACCGACCCGCGCTCGCATGCCCGCCAGGTAGCGCGGAGTGAACGCCTTCGACACCAAGCTCCGCAATCGGGTGTGCCCGGGCGGATCCTGGAACAACGAGTCGTTCGAGCCCGCTCGGCCGGGCGGTTCGACGCCGAACCTGTTATCCGACAACACCTTGCGCACATCGTCGTAGCGCGTGACCAGCCAGGCGGGGCCGATCTCCGGCACCTCCACGCGGGCAACGGGTGAGTTCTTCCGCAGCCGCGCGTACTCGCGGGGCACCGCGAACGCGCTCGGACGGCCGAAGGGGTACGAGGGATATTTCGTCGTCGGCATGCAAACCCCCATCTCGCGTGCCGCGCCCCAGTGCGCGGCGGTACCGTGGCGACAGACGGGAATCTAATACATAGTGAACTAGGTACACAATATGACGGACGAACCAGTTGTGCCGTTCGCCATGCTCGGCAAGCTGTGGGACGTAGCGCTGCTGCTGGCCGACGGCGTCGAACGCGGACTCGCTGAACGCGGCTTGAGCCGAGCGCGAGCCAACGTGCTCTGGCAGCTCTACCAGCGCGGACCGTCGACCCAACGCGAGATCAGCCGCGCACTCGAGGTAACCCCGCGAAACGTCACCGGTTTGCTCGACGCACTCGAGGACGGCGGCTTCGTCGCCCGCCACGCGCACCCGACAGATCGGCGAGCGACACTGGTCGATCTCACCGACGAAGGGCACGCCATGCTGACCGAGATGCACCACCGGGCGGACCGGGCAGCCGCGGACCTCTTCGGCGACGTTCCCGCAGCAGAGCTGGCGATCTTCCACCGCCTGCTCGACCACGTCGGAGACCGCCTTCGCACCCAACCGGACGACGACAACACCTGAAGGAGCAGGTCGGCCGGCTGCGCCGTTGGCGTGATCGCTCCAAGCCCAGCGGTGGCGAGGGCGCGCCGAATAGACTCCGGGCATGGCACAGTCGCCGACTTCGTCCGAGCTCGCCGATGCGGTCCGGGATGACCGGTCGCTGCGGCGGTTCCTGCACGGCTTGCCCGGTGTCGACCAGGTCGGGCTGGAGCAGCGGGCCGCCGGGCTCGGCACCCGGAGCATCAAGAAGGACGCCAAACTCCAGGCGATCGACACCGCGATCTCGATGGTCGACCTGACCACGCTCGAAGGCGCGGACACCGAGGGCAAGGTCCGCGCGCTGTGCGCCAAGGCGCGCCGCCCGGACCCGGCGCGACCGGACACCCCGCAGGTCGCCGCCGTCTGCGTCTACTCCGACCTGGCCGCGACCGCGGTGCGGGCGTTGGAAGGCACCGGCATCCACGTCGCCTCGGTCGCCACCGCGTTCCCGGCGGGCCGCGTGGCGCAGGCCATCAAGCTGGCCGACGTGGAGCACGCGGTGGCCGCCGGAGCCGACGAGATCGACATGGTGATCGACCGCGGCGCGTTCCTGTCCGGCCGGTACGGGCAGGTCTTCGAGGAGATCAAGGCCGTCAAGGCCGCCTGCGGCGACGCGCACCTGAAGGTCATCCTCGAGACCGGCGAGCTGGCCACCTACGACAACGTGCGGCGGGCGTCCTGGCTGGCGCTGCTGGCCGGCGGCGACTTCATCAAGACCTCCACCGGCAAGGTCTCCCCGGCCGCGACCCTGCCCGTGACGCACCTGATGCTGCAGGCGGTCCGCGACTGGCGCGACACCACCGGCGAACTGCGCGGTGTCAAACCGGCGGGCGGGATCCGCAACACCAAGGACGCGATCCGCTACCTGGTGGCCGTGCACGAGGTCGCCGGTCCGGAATGGCTCACCCCCGAGCTGTTCCGCTTCGGCGCGTCCAGCCTGCTCAACGACCTGTTGATGCAGCGGCGCACCCAGCTCGACGGCCACTACAGCGGCCCCGACTACGTGGCGGTGGACTGATGATCGAAACCCCGTGGGAGTACGCGCCCGCCCCCGAGTCGCGGGACATCGCGAACCTCAAGCCCAGCTACCGGATGTTCGTCGACGGCGAGTTCGCCGACGGCGGCGGTGAGCCGCTCAAGAGCATCAACCCGGCCACCGAGGAGGTGCTCGCCGAGGTCGCCGGCGCCGATCAGTCCGATGTGGATAGGGCGGTGCGGGCGGCGCGGCGGGCCTTCGACCAGACCTGGTCGACGATGCCGGGCACCGAGCGCGCCAAGTACCTGTTCCGGATCGCCCGGTTGATCCAGGAGCGCGGCCGCGAACTCGCGGTGCTGGAAACCCTGGACAACGGCAAGCCGATCAAGGAGTCCCGGGACTCCGACATCCCGACGGCCGCCGCGCACTTCTTCCACCACGCCGGCTGGGCCGACAAGCTCGCCCACGCTGGTTACGGCCCCGACCCGCGGCCGCTCGGCGTGGCCGGGCAGGTCATCCCGTGGAACTTCCCGCTGCTGATGCTGGCCTGGAAGATCGCCCCGGCGCTGGCCTGCGGCAACACGGTGGTGCTCAAGCCCGCCGAGACCACGCCGCTGAGCGCCCTGGTGTTCGCCGAGATCTGCCAGCAGGCCGGGCTGCCGCCGGGTGTGGTGAACATCGTCCCCGGCGCCGGGGACATCGGTGCCGCGCTGGTCGCCCACGACGGCGTCGACAAGGTGGCGTTCACCGGATCCACCGAGGTCGGCAAGCAGATCCAGCGCACCGTCGCCGGTACCGGCAAGAAGCTGACGCTGGAGCTCGGCGGCAAGGCCGCCAACATCGTGTTCGACGACGCGCCGCTGGACCAGGCCGTCGAGGGCATCGTGAACGGGATCTTCTTCAACCAGGGCCACGTCTGCTGCGCGGGCTCGCGGCTGCTGGTGCAGGAGTCGATCGCCGACGAGCTGCTGGAGAAGCTGCAGGCGCGGGTGCAGACGCTGCGCGTGGGCGACCCGCTGGACAAGAACACCGACGTCGGCGCGATCAACTCGGCCGAGCAGCTGGCCAAGATCACCGAACTGGCCGACAGCGGCGACGCCGAGGGCGCGCAGCGCTGGACCAGCTCGTGCCCGCTGCCGGAACGCGGGTTCTTCTTCTCCCCCACGGTGTTCTCCGACGTGCAGCAGTCGATGCGGATCGCCCGCGAGGAGATCTTCGGCCCGGTGCTGTCGGTGCTGACGTTCCGCACCCCGGCCGAGGCCGTCGCCAAGGCGAACAACACCCCGTACGGCCTGTCCGCCGGGATCTGGACCGACAAGGGCTCGCGGATCCTGTGGGCGGCGCAGCAGCTGCGGGCCGGGGTGGTGTGGGCGAACACCTTCAACCGCTTCGACCCGACCGCCCCGTTCGGCGGCTACCAGGAATCCGGATTCGGCCGGGAAGGCGGCCGAGCCGGTTTGGAGGCGTACCTCGATGTCTGACACCTCGGAGCGGCTTGCCGTGGCCAAGACCTACAAGCTCTACATCGGCGGATCCTTCCCGCGCTCGGAGTCCGGCCGGGTGTACCCGGTGCGCAGCGCGGACGGCGAGTTCCTCGCCAACGCCGCGCACGCGTCCCGCAAGGACGTCCGCGACGCGGTCGCCGCCGCGCGCAAGGCGTTCCCCGGCTGGTCCGGCGCGACGGCCTACAACCGGGGCCAAGTGCTGTTCCGGATCGCCGAGGTGATGGAGGGCCGGCGCGACCAGTTCGCCGCCGAAGTCGCCGCCGCGGAAGGTGTTTCGGCCGATCAGGCGCAGTCCATCGTGGACACGGCGATCGACCGGGTGGTCTGGTACGCGGGCTGGACGGACAAGATCTCGATGGTCCTCGGCGCGGCGAATCCCGTGGCGGGACCGTACTTCTCGTTCAGCGTGCCGGAACCGACCGGCGTGGTCGGCGTGCTCGCGCCGCAGGAATCCGCGCTGCTCGGCCTGATCAGCGTGGTGGCGCCGGTGCTCGCGGCCGGCAACACCTGCGTGGTGGTGGCCAGCGCGGACCGGCCGCTGCCCGCGGTGACCCTCGCCGAGGTGCTGGCCACCTCGGACGTCCCCGGCGGCGTGGTCAACGTCCTGACCGGTCAGGCGGCCGAGCTCGGCCCGTGGCTGGCCTCGCACGCCGACGTCAACGCCCTGGACCCGACCGGCGCCCCGGCGGACCTGCGCGCGGAACTCGGGCGCGCGGCGGCGGAAACGGTGAAGCGGGTGCTCCCGGTCCGCGGCGAGCCGGACTGGACCCGCGAGCCGGACATCCAGCGCCTCCGCGCCTTCACCGAGGTCAAAACCGTCTGGCACCCCGTCGGCACCTGACCCCGGCTCCTGGACTTCCGCAAATTCAATGGAAATCAGACGTCCGATTTCCATTGAATTTGCGGAAGTTCTCCACAACACCCACGACCTGTCCACACCCTCCGGCGTGTCCGGCACCCGGCACACCTCGTGGGACCACAGTTTCAATTGAAACTGTGTTCAGTCGCGACTGAAACATCTAGCCGCGGTGGACATCGCTGGGTTCGGCGGAGTCAGCTGACCTTCGGGTAGACCACTCGACCTCGGCGGGCCGCACGGACCATGAAGGCGATGGCCCCTGCGAGCGCCAGCGCACCGAGGACGCCTGCGCCCCAGCGCGGCAGCTCGTACAGCGGGGTCACGTCGTCGAAGAACTGGCCGGCGAGGTACTGGGCCAGGATGCCCAGCCCGAACGCCGCGATCGCCGCAAACCCGTAGGCCTTGTTCGCCGCCTTCGCCGTGTACGCCTTGAACACCAGCAAAGTCCCGGCAACGAACAGCACCAGCAGGGACAGCAGGGCCACGGTGTCCTTCAGCGTGTAGGCGATCGAGTCGGTTCGCTCGAACAGCGCGTCCAGCAGGAAGTCCGAGCCGAACATGGTCAGCGCTGCCGTCGCCAGCACGCTGATCGCGATTCCCAGCGTGGACGACTTGCCCGCGCCGTCCAGCTGCTCGGCGACCTGCGCGGCGTACTCGCGGGGCTTCCCGAAGGCTTCGGCCGGGTCCTCCCCGGTCTCCCGGACGTGCGCCTCGACCTCGGCCAGCACCTCTCCGACGTGCTCCCCGGAGATCTCGTGCATCCGCAGCGCGAGCAGCAGCTCGTCGCGGTACTTCTCGTCAAGCGCCATCACGACTGCACCCCTCGTTCCACAACGGAGATCGAGTTCTTCGCGAACTCGACCCACTTGGGCCCCTGTTCGGCGAGCACCGCGCGCCCTTCGTCGGTCAGCGCGAAGAACTTCCGACCGGGCCCGCCTTCCCCAGCCCGCCACTCAGCGCTCAGCAACCCATCGGCAGCAAGCCGGTTGAGCAGCGGATAGAGCGTCCCGGCCTTCATCCCCGGCAAACCGGCCTCGGCGAGCCGCTGCAGCAGCGTGTACCCGTACCCCTCGCCGCCCTCGGCCAGCAGTGCCAGCACAGCGAGGTCGAGCACGCCGCGCAGCCACTGCGCCTGCCGCCCGGAGACCGTCCTGTCCGCCATGCCAACACTGTAGCGCCAACTAGTAGGCGTCACAAACTAGTCGGCGACATGGACCCTAGGTCCGATCAACACACCCCTGCCCAAAAGAGCTAACCCGCACCGAGGCTCCCCTCGGGCGCACGCAGCCTCGGAACCTGCAGTTTCAATTGAAACTGTGATCCGCCGTGCCTGGGATTTACAGTTTCAATTGAAACTGCGGTTCTGTACCAGACCTCACCTGGCGACGGAGCAGCAGTTGATGTCACCTGGAAGTGAGCGGTTGGGCGATCAGCGGATTTGCCAGTCGAGGCGGCCGTCTTCGGTGATCGTCGGGTAGCTGTGGCCCGCCGGGACTCCTTCGGCCAGGGCTCGGCGGACGTCGGACAGCATCGCCGCGACACCCTTCCACTCGGGGCGGAGGACTTGGGCCGCTTCCTGCTCCCACTCCAGGACGCAGCCGTGCAGCGGCCCTGGGCGCAGGTCCACCACCAGTTCGTCGGCGAAACCGTCGCCGGCGATCGGGATCCAGGCAGGGTGGAAGCTCGAACCCGGCGAGCCCGCGTAGTAGTCGCAGGCCGGGCGCTCCCACTGAGCGGCCCAGTGTTTGCGGTGATCGCGCCACGCCTGGAGAGCTTCGGCCGCGCTGTAGGGCGTGTAGAACGGCGGCAGGACGTCAGCGAGCACGTCCGCGTCGGTACCCCCGCAGGACAGCCACAGCTCGCGGAGTTCGGCCGGGATCTCGACGGCGAACTCCCCCTCCAGCTCGGCCAGGTCCGGGGGCACGGGCGGGCGCAACGACGCTGCGGTGACCGGCGCGTGCTCCGACAACCAGCGCACGATCTCGGTCCACAGCTCCGTGACGTCCATTCCGATCATGATCGCCCGGCGGACGTCGGAGGGGTACCGCCAAAGGTGACCTCGAGCCCCGCTGCGCCGAACAGCCCAACCGCGTTGGGACGCATCCACCACACCGACGACTGATCGTTACGAATTGTTCCGTCGACCGTTGCACTCCCCGGGCTCGATACGGTGACAGCTGGACCGGGGAACACGCAGCGAACGGACAACCCGTAGGCTTCCGCGAGGTCTGGTTCGGTGACCGGAGGTAGAGAGATGGCGCACGACATCGTCCCCATCGAGCTCGGGCTGCCGCAGGGCGACGTCGTCACCCTGTGGGCGCCGCGCTGGCGCGAGGACGGCGAGGAGTGGGAAGCGTTCCTCGGACACGAGGACGACCTCTACGCGTTCCCCGACGCCGCGCACCTGGCAGCGTTCGTGCGCACCGCGAAGGAGCACGACCTCGACGACCACCCGGCGTGGCACGTGGTGCCCCAGCTCGCCGCCGAGGACCTGAACCCGGACGAGGACCACCAGTACGACCTGGTGGGCGTCCCGGAGCTGGTGGCCGAGCCGCTGGACACCTGGACCGTCGGCGAACTCGCCGACATCGTCGAGATCGCCCGCTCGCTGGCCGACGTCTGCGAGCTGGACGCGGTGCACGAGGTGCTGGACTCCGCCGACGGCTTCGCCATCCTCGACCAGGGCACCTTCGCCTTCTCCGGCAAGGACGGGCAGCGCCGCTGGACCGAGCTGTGCAAGGTCGTCGTGGAGCGCTGGGACGAGGTCCTGGACGCCATCGACGCCGTCGTCACCACCCCGGAGGTGCCGGCCGACGCGGTCGCCGCCGCCGAGACCGAGCTCGCCGAGTCCTTGGAGGCCGACACCGAGGAGGAGGCGGACACCTCCGACGAGTCCGACGTGGACGAGATCGAGGAGGTCGAGCTCGGCTTCTGGGGCGAGGTCGGCATCGACCCGATCCGCATCATCACCAGCACCGGCGAGCACTACTCGCTGCGCTGCTACCTCGACGACGACCCGGTCTTCCTGGGCAGCGGCGGGAAGATCGACGTGTTCCCGAGCGCCCGCGCGCTGGCCCGGTTCGTCGCCGACGACGACGCGGTGTCCGGCACCGACCTGGAGCGGGTCTCGACCTGGTCGCAGGTGCGGGACAAGGCCACCGCCGGTGAGCTCGAGGTCGAGGTCGACGACGACAACACCTACGTGCTGACCGGCCTGGACGCCGACCTCGGCAGCGGTCCGTCCGATGTGGACCCGACGCAGCTGGACCTGGCCGAGGAACTGCTGATGGATGCGGCGGCCTGGGCCGGCGACACCAGCGTCGAGCAGGCGCTGCAGCCGTCGGAGCGGCTCGGCTGGCTGGTCTCGTTCATCCTGCGCCCCAGCCCGAACCGGCTGCCCCCGAGCGGCCCGTTCGACACCGAGGTCGAATCCTGGCGCAAACTGGTCGAAGACCTGGAGGAGCGTTTCCGCTCGCACTGACCCGAACTCGAGAAAGCGCGCACTTCTTCATCGGAGGTGCGCGCTTTTTCGGTTTCCGGATTCGAACGGGGATCAGGCGGCGGCCAGGAGTTCGCCGGGGGCTGCGAGGCGGCGCTGGGCCGGTTCGCCGCGGCAGACCTGGGTGTAGGCCTCGCGCAGGCCCTTCCGGGCGCGGTAGGTCAGCGCTGCCGCGCTGTTCCGGCTGATCCCGAAGTACCTGCCGACCTCCGCCGGGGTCTGCTTCTCGACCTCCACGCACCACAGCACGTGGCGCCAGCGGCGCGGGAGCCGGGAGAAGGCCTGCTTGACCAGGTTGCGCTCCAGCTCCGCCACCGCGGGATCGACGAACGGCAGGGTTTCGTCCAGATGGGAGCCGTCGAGCTCGGCGGCCAGGAAGACGCGGCGATCACGGCTGCTGGCCGCGGCCGCGAGGTTCCGGATGGTGGTGAGCAGGTAGGCGCGGAAGGCGGTGACCGGTCCAGCACCGCGCTGGAGGACGTCGAGGATGTTGGCGAACGCCTCGGACACCAGGTCGTCCACATCGGCGGGGGTCGCCGCGACCTGCTTGGCCATGGTCCGCGCTGCGGCGCGGTGCCGGGCATAGAGCTCGGCGAACGCTGCGGACGAGCCGGATCGAACCGCTTCGAGCAGTGTTCCGTCGTCGCCCGCGTACATGGTTCCCCTCAGCCTTTGCACCGGTGAGGGGCGCCGCCAAGGGGGTGGTCAACGCCCCTCACCGAATACGCCCCCGCTGCGAAAGATGTTCGCGAAACCGCTGGCATAGGACAAGATGGAATATTTCAGATAGTGATTCCTCCCAGGTGGGAAGGATTTCCGCGCTCGAAAGTCACCCGACCGTGGGAAAGTCGCCGACGACCGCGACCGTCCTGGAGATCTCCCCGGCGGCCGTGCGCAACGGGTTCTCGAAGGAATCGGTGGCGGTGAGCTTGCGCGCCGGGAACGAAATCGCCAGCGTCATCGGCGAGGCGGTGCCCACGACCGGCGCGGCCATGCACGCCGTGCCGAGCGAGTACTCCTCAGAATCGGTGACGACCGCGTTCTCCGGACCGTCTATCAATTCGTGGGTCCGGGTGATCGTGCGCGGGGTGAGGTCCGCCGGCGGGTAGCGGTCGAGGTGGTCCGCGCGCTCTTCCCGGCTCAGCCCGGACAGCAGGCACTTCCCGATCGCGGTGGCGTGCGCGGCTTCCTTGAAAGCGGCCCAGGTGTCCACCCGCGGGTTGCGCGGGCTGTCGACGATGTCGGCCACGACCACGTCACCCTCGTGGTAGTGGGCCAGGTAGACCGCCGCGTTCAGGTCGTCGCGGAGCTCGGTCATCACCGAGCGGATCCGGCTGCGCAGGACCTGGTCCTGCGCAGCCGAATGCAGCCCGGCGACCTGGGAACCGACGATGAACGCGCCGTCGTCCAGCTTCTCGAGGTAGCCCTCGTGGGCCAGGGTGCGCAGCAGGTGGTACGTGGTCGGCAGCGCGATCCCGGTCCGCCTGGACAGGTTCTTCGCCGTGGTGCCAGACGGCTGCTCGCTCACGGCCTCCAACAACCGAAGCGCGCGCTGCACCGACGTGATCAGCGTTGGCTCGCCACCCCGTGCCACCGTGTCCCTCCCCGGGAGTCCCCGGCGCCGCTGTCCTCGCGCCTACCACGAATCGCGTTCAGGACTGGCAGTATCCAATGCCGCCGATCCGAACGCAGCACCTTATGCGCAAAAAGCGATGCAGCAATTAGTCCAGCAGTGCCGCGTAGCCCGGCTTGATCACGTCGTTGATCAGCTCGAGGCGCTCGTCGAAGCCGAGGAACGACGACTTCATCGCGTTCACCGTGAACCACTGCATGTCCTCCCAGCCGTAGCCGAAGGCCTCGTGCAGCGCGGCGAACTCGCCCGACATCGAGCAGTGGCTCATCAGCCGGTTGTCGGTGTTCACCGTGACGCGGAAGCGCAGCTTCGCCAGCAGCCCGATGGGGTGCTCGGCCATCGACTCGGCCGCCCCGGTCTGCAGGTTCGACGACGGGCACATCTCCAGCGGGATCCGCCGGTCCCGGACGTAGGACGCCAGGCGGCCCAGGTGCACCGAGCCGTCCTCGTCGACCTTGATGTCGTCGACGATGCGGACGCCGTGCCCGAGCCGTTCCGCGCCGCAGTGCTGGATGGCTTCCCAGATCGACGGAAGCCCGAACGCCTCACCAGCGTGAATCGTGAAATGCGCGTTCTGCTGGCGCAGGTATTCGAACGCGTCCAGGTTCCGGGTGGGCGGGAATCCCGCCTCCGGTCCGGCGATGTCGAAACCGACGACTTCCGCGTCCCGGTACCGGACCGCGAGCTCGGCGATTTCCAGCGACCGCGCATTCTGCCGCATGGCGCACAGCAAGGTACCGATTCGGATACGTTTTCCGGCGGCGGCTACGCGGCGTTCACCTTCCCGGAATCCGTCCTGGACGGCCTGCACGATCTGGTCGAGCGTCAGCCCGCCGTCCTGGAAGAGCTCCGGGGCGTAGCGCACCTCGGCGTAGACCACGCCGTCCTCGGCCAGGTCCTCGACGCACTCGGCCGCGACCCGGATCAGCGCCTCCTCCGTCTGCATCACCGCGACGGTGTGCGCGAAGGTCTCCAGGTACCGCTCCAGCGAACCCGAATCCGCCGCAGCTTCGAACCATCGTCCCAGTTCAGCGGCGTTGTCGTGGGGCAGCTCGGAATACCCGGCAGCATGCGCCAGATCGATCACGGTCTGGGGCCGCAGGCCACCGTCGAGGTGGTCGTGCAGCAGTACCTTGGGCGCCTGCCGGATGGAGTTCAGGTTCACCGGAGTCGACATGCATCCACGTTACAGGGCGCCGATGGCCGCACCACGGACAGCTACCAGCGACAGCCCTGCGAAAACTTCGGGAACAGCGGGTTTCCGGGGCACGCCGAACCGGACAACCGTCCCGCAAAACTCACTCGGACGGATCCCGAATACAACGCTTATCGCAGCGAACGGCGAGTCGGCTGGACTTTTCGGCGGAACAATGCTGCTCCAAATGGATCCATGCCCCGTCAGGTAATCACGCAATGTATCGGGGGGCGCCTGGGAACGCTGGAACAGAGTGGCTAGGCTCGGCGAGTCCTCATCCCCCCTCGACGAAGGACGCCCCTAGCCGTGACCGAGAACATGTCGTTCGACCGCATGCGCAACATGCTCACGCGTGCGGCTGAGATCCGCGAGAGCGAACAACAGCAGATCTTCGACGCACTGGACGAGATCCACGCCCGGCTCTCCCCGCTGGAGTCGCTGGGTTCCGTGCGGAAACGCCTGAGCGAGCTGCCGGACCGCACCGAAGTCAGCGTGCTGGCCGAACGACTCGACGAAGCGCTGGCCAAGCTCGAGGCGCACGACGGCTCGCTGCTCGAGCTGAAGGGCTCCGTCGACGGTCTGGTCGACAAGCTCGCCAAGCCCTTCGCCCAGCTGGACGGTCGGCTCGACGGAGTCGGCGGGCGGATGGACGGCGTGGTCGGCCGGATGGACGGCCTGGAGGACAAGCTCGGCCACATCCACAAGCGCCTGGACGAGCTGGGGCTGCACCTGGACAAGCAGGACGGCCGCCTCGAGTCGCTGCCCGCGACGCTGCACGGCCCGGTCCGCGAGCGCATCGACTCGCTGGAGACCAGCCTGCGCGGCCGCTTCGCCGAGATCGACGAGGGCGTCCACGAGCACCTCGACGGCACCCGCGAGGCCCTGCAGCGCGCGGTCACCGAGTCCACCGGCAACGCGCAGAACGCGCTGTCCGACGCCGTGGCCGGCACCCGCGACCAGATCGACGCCAAGCTGGACCAGCTCGCGGCCCGCCCGGCGGTGGACCCGACCGACAAGCTGGACAAGCTGGCCGACCGCCTGGGGCAGCTCACCGACCGGCTGGACCAGGTCACCGCGCGCCTCGACCAGGTCGAGGACAACGTCAACACCCGCATCGACACCGTCGAGCAGGGCTTCACCAACCGCCTCGACACCGTCGAGGAAGGCGTCAAGACGGGTCTGGGCGACCTCGGCGGCACGCTGTCGAAGAACCTCACGCAGCTGTCGGGCACGCTCGCGTCCCGCCCGGACAGCGACTCGCTGAACGCCCTGGTCCGCGAGGCCAACGAGGAGAGCGAGCGGCGCCACGCCGGGCAGCTCGACGAGGCCATGGCCACCTTCGCCGAGCTGATCCTCGGCGGCAGCGCGCCGTCGGCCCCGCCGCCGCCCACCACGCTCCCCCGCCAGCAGCGCCGCGGCCGCTCCAAGAGCGCCAAGCGCGACACCACGGACAAGGCTCTGACCGACGGCGAAGAGGACTTCACCGCCGAGAGCGCCTGATTCCAGGCTCTGCGCGGCGGCGCGGGTAGTGCCCGAGCCGCCGCGCATCAGCTGAGTCAGCTGTTCGCAGCCACTCGATCCAGGATCAGCGGCGTCGACTTCCGGTCGGCGCCGCTGATTTCGTATGCGCCGGCCAGTGCCTCTCTGGCGCCCGCGACGGTTTCGGGCCGGTCGGTGTGCAGTTCCAGCAGCGGCTGGCCAGCGCTGATCCGATCGCCCGGCTTGGCCAGGCACAGCACCCCGGCGGCGTGCTCGACGTCGTCCTCCTTGCGGGCCCGTCCCGCACCCAGCCGCCATGCCGCGATGCCCACCGCGAACGCGTCGAGCTCGGCGAGCACACCGCCCTCCGGCGCGGTGATCACGTCGACGTGCCGCGCGCGTGGCAGTTCCGCTTCGGGATCTCCGCCCTGGGCCCGGATCATCCGGCACCACGAGTCGTAGGCACGACCATCCGACAAGACCTCCGCGGGGTCCACATCGGACAGTCCAGCGTGGTCGAGCATCTCGAGGGCCAGGGCGAGGGTCAGCTCCACGACGTCCGGTGGACCACCACCGCGCAGAACGTCCACCGCCTCGGCCACTTCCAGCGCATTGCCGACCGCGCGCCCCAGCGGGACGGACATGTCGGTGATCAGCGCGCTGGTCCGCAACCCGTTCGCGGCACCGATCTCCACGAGTGCGGTGGCCAGGTCCCGCGCCTGGCCGGGTTCCTTCATGAAGGCGCCGGAGCCGCACTTGACGTCCAGCACCAGCGACTGCACGCCCTCGGCGATCTTCTTGCTCATGATGGAGCTGGCGATCAGCGGGATCGACTCGACCGTGCCCGTCACGTCCCGCAGGGCGTAGAGCTTCCGGTCGGCCGGCGCCAAACCCTCCGTCGCCGCGCACACCACCGCGCCGACGTCGTCGAGCTGCGCGCGGATCTCCTCGTCGGAGAGCTGCGCCCGCCACCCGGGGATCGACTCCAGCTTGTCGAGCGTGCCGCCGGTGTGCCCCAAACCGCGCCCGGACAGCTGTGGCACGGCGGCACCGCACGCGGCGACCAGCGGGGTCAGCGGCAGGGTGATCTTGTCCCCGACGCCACCGGTGGAATGCTTGTCCACAGTGGGTTTTCGCACCCCGTCGAGCGCTAACACCTCACCGGAAGCGACCATCGCGGCGGTCCAGCGCGCGGTCTCCGCCGCCGTCATGCCGCGCAACAGGATGGCCATCGCCAACGACGCCATCTGCTCGTCGGCGATCTGGCCGCGCGTGTAGGCGTCGACCACCCAGTCGATCTGCTCATCGCTGAGCCGCCCGCCATCGCGCTTCGCCCGGATCACATCAACCGCGGAATGCATCCCAGCCACCTCCAGCTCGAAGAAACCCCTCGCATGTATAGAGGCGCGAACCCCTCCCACAGATACATCCCGAACGAGTGATCTACCCAGAAGTCCTGGTCAGAGCGGCAAATTCTGCCGCGCCTACAACTCGAAGGCGTCGGGGAGGACTTCGGTCATCGGGAGGATTCCTCGCGGGGTGTCGACCAGGCAGTCCGGGCCGCCCAGCTCCTGGAGGACCTGGCGGCAGCGGCCGCAGGGCATCAGGAGGTCCCCGGTGCCGCTCCGGCAGGCCACCGCGACGAAGCGGCCCCCTCCGGTCAGGCGGAGCTGACCGGCCATCGTGCACTCCGCGCACAGGGTGACGCCGTAGGAACCGTTCTCAACGTTGCAGCCGGTCACGACCCTGCCGTCGTCGCACAGGGCCGCCGCACCCACCTGCAGGTTCGAGTACGGGCAGTACGCCATCGATGCGGCCTTCACCGCCTCGGCGCGCAGCAATTCCCAGTCCACTGCGGTCACTAGTCCGCCCCTCTGCGGTACTGCAGGCCGTTCGCCGCAGGTGGTCGCAGCCGCTGCGATGCCGCGCCCAGCACCACCAGCGTCACCAGATGCGGGGTGTAGGCGGTGAGCTCCTCGGGCAGCGAATCGGTGTACCAGTACACCGAGTACATCACCGCCGCGGCGACCAGCGCGATACCGGCGGCGAACCAGCTGCGCCGCCACACCTGCACCGCCGCGACCACCACGAGCAGCAGCGTCGCACCGTAGAACAGCGCGTGCACGCTGGTCTCGCCGCTGCGCAGCTGCAGGCCGTCGGAGTAGCCGAACAGCGCCGCACCGCCGAGCAGACCGCCCGGCCGCCAGTTGCCGAAGATCATCGCGGCCAGGCCGATGTAGCCGCGGTTGTTGGTCTGGCCCTCCAGGTAACCCGCCTGGCCGGGGTTGAGGATCAGCGCCGCACCACCGATCCCGGCCAGCGCGCCGGAGATGATGACCGCCAGGTACTTGTAGCGGTAGACGTTGACGCCCAGGGATTCGGCCGCGACCGGGTTCTCCCCGCAGGAGCGCAGGCGCAGGCCGAACGGCGAGCGCCACAGCAGCAGGTAGCTGGCGGGCACCAGCAGGTACGCCAGCATCGTCAGCGGCGAGACCTCGGTGACCAGACCGCCGAGGATGCCCGCGAGGTCCGAGATGCCCACCCGCTGCAGGTCTTCGAGCTGTTCCAGCCAGGTGCCCAGCGGTTGCGCGGAGTAGGTGTCGAACTTCGGCACCATGGGCGATTCCCGCGGGTTCCGCGAGATCGGCTCGAACACCAGCGTCGACAGGTACTTCGCGATGCCCGCGCCGAGCAGGTTGATCGCCACACCGGACACGATGTGGTTGACGCCGAAGGACACCGTCGCGATCGCGTGCACCAGGCCGCCCAGCGCGCCGAACACGGCCGCCGCGACGAGCCCGGCGAGCGGTCCCCACTGGTAGCCGGCCCAGGCGCCGCCCCAGGTGCCGAGGATCATCATGCCCTCGAGGCCGATGTTGATGACCCCGGCGCGCTCGGCCCACAGGCCGCCCAGCGCGGCCAGCAGGATCGGGATGCCCAGGCGCACCGCGGACTGCACGGTGCCCGACGAGGTCAGCTGCGGCACGCCGGTCTGGTACGAGGCGATCGCCACCGCCGTGAACGCGACGACCACCCAGAGCACGACGCGCGCCCAGCCGGGCATCGGGCGTCGAGCCGCCTTGTGCGAAGTCTTCTCCGGTTCGGTGCTCAGCGCGGTCGTCATGCCCGCTCACCTCCGGTGGCGACCGGCTCGCCGGTCCCCAGCGCGCGGCCGACCCGCCGCTGCTCGGCGGCGAGTTCGCGGCGGCGCACCAGCTCGTAGGCCACGACCACGGACAGCACGATGGTGCCCTGCAAGATGGTCACGATCTCCTTCGGCACCCCGATGTTGTCCAGCGTCAGCGAGCTCTTGTCCAGGAAGGCCCACAGCAGCGCGCCGAACGCGATGCCGATCGGGTGGTTGCGGCCCAGCAGCGCGATGGCCAGGCCGGCGAACCCGTAGCCGATCGGGAAGTTGACGGTGAAGGTGTGGTCGCGGCTCAGGATCTCCGGCAGCCCGGCCACCCCGGCGATGGCACCGGAGATCAGCATCGCCGACATGATCATGCGCTTGGAGTCGACGCCGCCGGCCCGAGCGGCGGTCGGCGACAGGCCCGATGCGCGCAGCTGGAAGCCGTAGCGGGTGCGGTCGACGAGCACCGCGTACCCGACGCCCACCGCCACCGACAGCAGCACCAGCCCGAACACCGTCCCGGCACCGCCCAGCGGAATCCCCGGCACCCAGCCGGATTCCGGGATGATCGCGGTGCCCTGCATGTTGCCGCGCATCTCGCCGAAGTCCTGCACGAGGTAGGCGATGAGCCCGATGGACAGGGTGTTGAGCATGATCGTGGAGATCACCTCGGACACCCCGCGGTAGACCTTCAGCACCGCCGCGATCCCGCACCACAGCGCACCGGTGACCGCGCCGACCACGACGACCAGCAGCGCGTGCAGCCCGAACGGCAGGCTGACCGCGCCGCCGACGATCGCCGCCACGCAGGCGCCCAGCCGGTACTGGCCCTCGATGCCGATGTTGAGCAGGTTCATCTGGAACCCGATCGCGGCGGCGATGGCGACCAGGTAGTAGCTGCCCGCGGTGTTGACCACGTCCACCGCGGTCGTCCCGCGGCCGACCTGGGTGACCATCTCCAGCAGCGTGTCGACCGGGTTCGCGCCCGAGAACACCAGCACCGCGCTGCACAGCACGGTCGCGAAGACGATCGCCAACGCCGCGGGGAGCAGGCGTGTCCGCCAGTTGTTCATGCGCATTCCGCCTCTCCGCGATTCACAGTGGTGGTTGCCTCCGAAAGCGACCTCACGTTTCGCGGTTTCCTGTGGCTGAGTCGCGTCACGTTCCCCTGAGGTGCGGTTGGGCACGAACCCACTCCTGCGGCAGTTCCGCCTTTCCGTGGTTCCCCTGAGGTGCGGTCGGGCACAGAGCGACTCATGCGACCTCACCGTCCCTGGCGCCGGTCATCGCAGCGCCGAGTTCTTCCGGGGTCACCGAGGTCGGGTCCGCTTCGGCGACCAGACGGCCGCCGAACATCACCCGGATGGTGTCGGACAGGCCGATCAGCTCGTCCAGATCGGCGGAGATCAGCAGCACCGCCAGTCCTTCCGCGCGGGCGGCGCGCAGGTGGTCCCAGATGACGGCCTGGGCGCCGACGTCCACGCCGCGGGTCGGGTGCGCCGCGATCAGCAGCACTGGGTCACCGGAGAGCTCCCGGCCCACCACGAACTTCTGCTGGTTGCCGCCGGAGAGCGCGGCCGCGTCGACCTCGATGCCCGGGGTTCGGACGTCGAACTGCTCGACGATGCGCACCGAGTCGGTCCTCGCGCCCTGCCGGTCCAGCCACTTGCCGCGGGCGACCGGGCGGCGGGTCTGGTGACCGAGGATGCGGTTGTACCAGAGCGGTTCGTCGAGCAGCAGGCCCTGCCGGTGCCGGTCCTCGGGCACGTAACCGATGCCCGCTTCGCGGCGGGCCAGCGTGGGCAGGCCGGTCAGGTCGCGCTCGCCGAGGGCGATCCGGCCCGAGTCGACCGGGCGCATGCCCATGATCGCCTCGACCAGTTCGGTCTGGCCGTTGCCCTCCACCCCGGCGATGCCGACCACCTCGCCGGCCCGCACCACCAGGTCCACGTCGGACAGCACCGCCCGGTCCTGCTCCGATGCGGACAGTCCGGAGAGGACGAGCACTTCGCGATCGGTCACCGTGGACTCGCCGCGCTCGGGCACCGGGAGCTCGCTGCCGACCATCATCTCGGCCAGCCGCTGGCTGGTGACCTCGCCGGTGGGCACGGTGCCGACGGTGGTGCCGCGGCGCAGGACCGTGATCGTGTCGGCGATCGCGCGCACCTCGTCGAGCTTGTGCGAGATGAACAGGAACGTGAAGCCCTGCTCGCGCATGGTGCGCAGGGTCGCGAACAGCTCGTCGACCTCCTGCGGCACGAGCACCGCGGTGGGCTCGTCCAGGATGATGATCCGCGCGCCGCGGTAGAGGACCTTGAGGATCTCGACGCGCTGCCGGTCGGCGACGCCGAGGCGTTCGACCAGCACGTCCGGGCGAACTTCGAAACCCGCCCGGGAAGCCAGTTCCCGCACCTCGCGGCGGGCTTTCGCGCCGATGCCGTGCGCGCCCTCCGCGCCGAGCACGATGTTCTCCAGCACGGTCAGGTTGTCGGCCAGCATGAAGTGCTGGTGCACCATGCCGATCCCGGCGCGGATCGCCTCGGCCGGGGTGCGCAGCCGCACCTCCTCGCCGCGGACCCGGATCGTGCCGGAGTCCGGGGCCTGCATGCCGTAGAGGATCTTCATCAGGGTCGACTTGCCGGCCCCGTTCTCGCCGCACAGCGCGTGGACCTCGCCGGCGCGCACCGACAGGTTCACGTCGGAGTTGGCGACCACGCCGGGGAAGGCCTTCGTGATGCCGGTCAGCTCGACGGCCGGCGGATCACCGGATTCCGGTTCGGTGGCGGTGTTCATGGCGCTCCAGGGGACGTCGTCTCGCAGCGGCGAAGCGAACGGACGCTCAACAATGGACGGTTTCGGCCCCGGCGCAACCTCGTTGGCGCGAAACCGCCACCGCCTGGGTGAAACCTCCGCGCGGCGGTTCCGCGCGGGACCCGCGCGGAACCGCCGTCGAACGTCACGGCTTGTCGGAGACCTTGATGTCGCCGTTGGCGATGGCGTTGCGGTAGGCGTCCACCACCGGCACCAGGTCGTCGACCTTGCCGCCGGACTTGGAGTAGCCGACGCCGTCGATGGCCAGGTCGAACTTCTTCGGCAACGAGCCCAGGTCGTCGCGGGCGACCGCGGAGATGTAGTCGTACACCGCGAGGTCGACGCGCTTGAGCATGGACGAGATGATCACGTCCTTGGACTCGGCCACGGTCGGCTGGTTGTACTGGTCGGAGTCCACGCCGATCGCCATCGCCCCGGACTGCTTGACCGACGAGAACACGCCCTTACCGGAGGCGCCCGCGGCGTGGTAGATCACGTCCGCGCCCTCCTCCAGCTGGCCGGTCGCGATCTCGGCGCCCTTGTTCGGGTCCTGGAAACCGCTGAAGTCGCCCGCCGGGGTCAGGTACTTGCTGTCGATCTTGATCGACGGCGCGGCGGCCTTGGCGCCCGCCTCGAACCCGGCCTGGAACTTCTGGATCAGCGGGGTCCGCACCCCGCCGACGAAACCGACCTGGCAGTTCTTCGACCGGTGCGCGGCGATCACGCCGACCAGGAACGAGCCCTGCTCCTCGGCGAAGACCAGCGGGGTGACGTTGGGCACGCCGTCGACCTGCTCGTCGATGATCGCGAACTTGGTGCCGGCGAACTCCGGCGCGACGGCTTTGATGGCGTCCGCGTAGGCGTAGCCGACGGCGATCACCGGGTTGTAGCCCTCGCGCGCCAGCTGCCGCAGGCGGGTCTGCTTGGCGTCCTCGGACTCACCGGCACCGGCGTCGAGCTCCTTGACGTCGGAGAAGCCCATCTCGGACTTCGCCCGGTCCAGCCCGGCCACCGAGGCGTCGTTGAACGAGGCGTCGCCGCGCCCGCCGATGTCGAAGGCCAGCCCGACCCGCATGTCCTTGGCGTTCGGCGGGGCCGGCGGCGGCTGCGGCGGGTTCGGCGCCGGGGCTCCGGCCGGCGGCGCGGTGAGCTGACATCCCTGACCGCTGGCGTTGTTCCCGCCACCCCCTCCGCTGTCCTTCGCGCAGCCGGAGAGCGCGAGCGCTCCGGTGAGCAGCACGGCCACCGCGGTGGCCGTTCGTGAACGTCCGGCACCCGAGCGCCTCCATGTCGGCGTCCGCCGCATGCCGTTCCCCTTTCCTGTTGGTCCCACCGCGACGCCCCCAACCGCGCCCCTCCGGCATGCCGGAGAGATCCGGTTCCGGTAGAACTCCACTCGATGGTGTCGTCCTCGGTGGATTGTTCTTCCGGTTCGCGGCGCACGCCATTCGGTGACGTGGCTCTCGAAATTAAGTCTTGACGCCACCGAGTGGACATTGCTCGCGTGTCACGAAATGATTTCTACATCGATCAACCGGACCGGCCGGCTTGTCTGGTCGATCACAGAGAGCGCGGGCGAGTAGGCCTGGGTGTTTGGTCGGGTCTAGCATCCGATGCGTCAAGGCCCCTGTTCGTGGCCGGTGACGGGCGTGCACCCAATACCCATTGGGACCAACTGCGACTCGGGAGCCGGTCGCTCCTGTTCCCGAACGGGGCCGTCAGTCCACCAGCGAGGTTGGAGGCCTTCCACCATGGCCAGCACCACCGCCTCCGCGGCCGACGCACCGGAACGCGCCACCGAGGTGCGCGCCAAGGGGCGTCTCTACCGCGGCGATCTGGGCATGTGGTCGTGGGTCGCCCACCGGATCACGGGCGTACTCACCTTCTTCTTCTTGTTCGTGCACGTTCTGGACACCGCCCTGGTGCGGGTCTCGCCCAACGCGTACGACACGGTCATCGAGACTTACAAGCACCCGGTGATGATCCTCTTCGAGCTGGGTCTGCTGGCGGCCGTGATCTTCCACGCGTTCAACGGCATCCGCGTGATGCTCGTCGACTTCTGGTCCAAGGGCACCAAGTACCAGAAGCCGATGCTGTGGACCGTCCTGGTGCTGTGGCTCGTCCTGATCGTCCCGGCCGCGATCAGCCTGCTCAGCCGCGCCGTCAACGAGTTCTTCGGGGGTTGAGGGCAATGACCGTCACCGACGCACCGCTTTCCGTGGAGAAGCCGCGCTCCTCCTCCCGGCCCGCCGCCCGCCGCAACAACTTCGAGCTCTACAGCTGGTTGTTCATGCGGCTGTCGGGCGTGGTCCTGCTGTTCCTGGTCCTGGGCCACCTGCTGATCATGCTGTTCCTGGACGGCGGCGTGCAGCGGATCAACTTCGCCTTCGTCGCGGGTCGCTGGGCGTCCCCGTTCTGGCAGATGTGGGACCTGACGATGCTCTGGCTGGCCGGCCTGCACGGCGGCAACGGTCTGCGTACCGTCATCAACGACTACTCGCGCAAGGACGGCACGCGCTTCTGGCTGAAGATGCTGCTGTACGTCTCGGTCTTGCTGACCGTGGGTCTGGGCACCTTCGTCCTCTTCACCTTCGACCCGAACATCGGCTAGCCGCAGACGACCACATCGCGGCGAGGTCGTCGCCCGACCACGGACCTCGCCGCCGCCCGAGGAGGCGACCATGCAAATCCACAAGTACGACGTGGTCATCGTCGGCGCAGGAGGCGCCGGGATGCGCGCGGCGATCGAGTCCGGGCAGCGCGCCCGCACCGCCGTGCTGACGAAGCTCTACCCCACCCGTTCGCACACGGGCGCCGCCCAGGGCGGCATGTGCGCGGCGCTGGCCAACGTCGAAGAGGACAACTGGGAGTGGCACACCTTCGACACGATCAAGGGCGGTGACTACCTGGTCGACCAGGACGCCGCCGAGATCATGGCGAAGGAGGCCATCGACGCGGTCCTGGACCTCGAGAAGATGGGTCTGCCGTTCAACCGGACCCCCGAGGGCAAGATCGACCAGCGCCGGTTCGGCGGCCACACCCGCGACCACGGCAAGGCGCCGGTCCGCCGCGCCTGCTACGCCGCGGACCGCACCGGCCACATGATCCTGCAGACGCTGTACCAGAACTGCGTCAAGCACGGCGTGGAGTTCTACAACGAGTTCTACGTCCTGGACGTGATGCTCAGCGAGGGCCCGGACGGGCAGCAGGTCTGCACCGGCGCCATCGCCTACGAGCTGGCCACCGGCGAGATCCACGTCTTCCACGCCAAGGCGGTCATCTTCGCGACCGGCGGCTTCGGCAAGGTCTTCAAGACCACGTCGAACGCGCACACCCTGACCGGTGACGGCATGGGCATCGTCTACCGCAAGGGCCTGCCGCTGGAGGACATGGAGTTCTACCAGTTCCACCCGACCGGTCTGGCCGGCCTGGGCATCCTCATCACCGAGGGCGTCCGCGGCGAGGGCGGCATCCTCCGCAACGCCGACGGCGAGCGGTTCATGGAGCGCTACGCCCCGACCATCAAGGACCTCGCGCCGCGCGACATCGTCGCCCGGTCGATGGCCCTGGAGGTGCTGGAAGGCCGCGGTGCGGGTCCGAACAAGGACTACGTGCTGCTGGACGTCACGCACCTCGGCGAAGAGCTGCTCGAGGCGAAGCTGCCGGACATCATGGAGTTCTCCCGCACCTACCTGGGCGTGGAGCCGACCGAGGAGCCGGTGCCGGTCTACCCGACCGCGCACTACGCCATGGGCGGCATCCCCACCAACGTGGAGGGCGAGGTCCTCCGGGACAACGACAACGTCATCCCCGGCCTCTACGCCGCCGGTGAGTGCGCCTGCGTCTCGGTGCACGGCTCGAACCGCCTGGGCACCAACTCGCTGCTGGACATCAACGTGTTCGGCCGCCGGTCCGGCATCGCCGCCGCGGAGTACGCGAAGGCCCACGAGCACGTCGAGATGCCGGAGAACCCGACCAAGCTCGTCGAGGGCATGGTCGACCACCTGCGCACCGCGCACGGCGGCGAGCGGGTCGCCACGATCCGCACCGAGCTGCAGCAGACGATGGACGCCAACGCGTCGGTGTACCGCACCGAGGAGACGCTGAAGACGGCGCTGTCGGACGTGCAGGCGCTCAAGGAGCGCTACGGCCGGATCTCCGTGCACGACAAGGGCAAGCGGTACAACTCCGACCTGCTGGAGGCCATCGAGCTGGGCTTCCTGCTCGACCTGGCCGAGGCCCTGGTCAACGCCGCGCTGGCCCGCAAGGAGTCCCGCGGCGGGCACGCCCGCGAGGACTACACCGCCCGCGATGACGTCAACTTCATGCGGCACAGCATGCAGTACAAGGTGCTGCCGGAGAAGGAGGACCCGGACGCCCCGCTGGGGCTGACCGGTTTCCAGGCCGACATCCGGCTGGACTACAAGCCCGTCGTCGTCACCCGGTACCAGCCGATGGAGCGTAAGTACTGATGACCGCCGCCACCACGAACAACGAGACGACCCAGCTCCCGGACGACGCACCGCCGATCCCGGACGACGCCACGATGGTGACCGTCAAGATCCTGCGGTACAACCCGGAGACCGACGAGGAACCGCACTTCGAGGCGTACCGGATCCCGGCGCTGCCCTCGGACCGCGTGCTGAACCTGCTGCACTACATCAAGTGGTACGTCGACGGCTCGCTGACCTTCCGCCGGTCCTGCGCGCACGGCGTGTGCGGGTCCGACGCGATGCGGATCAACGGCGTCAACCGGCTGGCCTGCAAGGTCCTGATGAAGGACCTGCTGGTCAAGGGCGGCGAGACGACCCTGACCATCGAGCCGATCAAGGGCCTTCCGCTGGAGAAGGACCTGGTCGTCGACATGGAGCCGTTCTTCGAGGCCTACCGGTCGGTCAAGCCGTACCTGATGACCTCGGGCAACGAGCCGACCCGCGAGCGGGTGCAGTCGGTGGCCGAGCGGGCCCGGTTCGACGACACCACCAAGTGCATCCTGTGCGCGGCGTGCACCACGTCGTGCCCGGTGTACTGGTCGGACGGGAACTACTTCGGCCCGGCGGCGATCGTCAACGCGCACCGCTTCATCTTCGACAGCCGTGACGAGGGTGCCGAGGAGCGCCTCGACATCCTCAACGACGTCGACGGGGTGTGGCGCTGCCGCACGACCTTCAACTGCACGGACGCCTGCCCGCGCGGCATCCAGGTCACCAAGGCGATCCAGGAGGTCAAGCGCGCGCTGATGTTCCGGCGCCGCTGACCTTCCCGGCAAGAGCGGAACCGGCGCTCACCCCTCGGGGTGGGCGCCGGTTTTTCGTGCTCGGTGGAGCGGTCTGCAGCTGGTCAGGACCCGTGAGTCTTTTGGGCTGTCCTGGCGTCC
>NZ_JBEOVY010000009.1:0-47392 GCF_040295745.1 Saccharopolyspora sp. NPDC002686 | reverse complement strand
GGCGGCGATCCCGACCACGACACCGAAGCGCCGCGGTGGTGATCCCGGCGATCGTCGGATTCGGCTCGGCGCTGCCGCACTCCGCCGAGCAGCGAGAACTGTGGGACGGCTTCTTCGCGGCCCACTTCGGCGGCAGCGCCCTGGCACATCGGCTGTTCTCCGCGGTCGGCGTGCGCCGCAGGCACACGGTGGTGAACCCGGTCGAGGAAGACCTGTCCGGATGGACCACGGCGGCGCGGATGCGCCGGTTCGACGAACACGCGCCACCTCTGGGCCACGAAGCGGTGCGTGCGGCGCTGGACGACGCGGGCCTGGATCCGCAGGACGTCCGGCTGCTCACCGTTGCGTCCTGCACCGGCTACGGGACCCCTGGCCTGGACATCAAGCTCGCCGGGTCGCTGGGGCTTCGCTCCGACCTGCGACGGCTGTTCGTCGGGCACATGGGCTGCTACGCGGCCCTTCCGGCGCTCGGCGGTGTCGCGGACTTCGTCGCCGCGCGCGGACAGCCCGCTGTCCTCCTGTGCCTGGAGCTGACCTCGCTGCACATCCAGCCGCCCACCGCCGACCCCCAGCAGATCGTCTCGCACGCGTTGTTCGGTGACGCGGCGGTGGCAGTGGTCGTGGACCCGAGCGCTGCCGGGCTTGCCGTGGTCGACCTCGAGGCGTTCACCGACACCAGCGGACTCGACCACATGACCTGGGACATCACCGATCTCGGCTTCCGGATGGGCCTTTCCCCGCGTGTTCCCGACGTGCTGGGCCGCCACCTCGGTGCGGTGATCGGCGACCTGATCGGCCGCAACGGCCTGCGCCTGGCGGACATCGACGGTTGGGCGGTGCACCCCGGCGGGCCACGTATCCTCGACACGGTGGAGACGACGTTGGGCTTGCCCGCGACGGCGTTGCAGCCATCGCGGAACGTGCTGGCAGAGCGCGGGAACTGCTCCTCGGCGACGCTGCTGCTGGTGCTCGAAGAGCTGGTCTCCGACGGGCTGCGAGCCGGGAGCCACGTGGTGGCAATGGCTTTCGGGCCAGGTCTGACGCTCTACGCGACTTTGCTGCGGGTGACCGCATGACCGAACCGCTGACGCTCGCCGCCCCGCACCGGGTCCGCTGCTCCCTGACCGACCAGGTCTGGCGCGACGTCGTGTTCGCCCACTGGCCGTGCGATCCCGCCCTGCTCCAGCCGATGCTGCCGCGCGGTACCCGGCCCGACCTGTTCGCCGGATCCGGCTGGATCGGTCTGATCGGGCTGCGGATGACGGTCAGCTCGGTGCTGGGAGTGCCGACGCCGCCCGCATTCCGCGACTTCAACGAGCTCAACGTCCGGACCTACGCCGTGGACGAGCGGGGCCGCCGAGGGCTGGTGTTCCTGAGCATGGAGGCGTCCAACCGGGCATTCGTGCGGATCGCACGCGGTTCGGTGGAGCTGCCTTACCGGTACGCGCAGGTGGAGTTCACCCACCGCGGAAGCGAATTCGGTTACCAGGTGCGGCGAGGCGACGTCGGGCTGGAACTGCGGGTGCGGCGCGGTCCGCGCATCGCGGCGGGAGAGGCCGAGCGGTTCGACACCTCGCGCTGGCGGATGTTCTCCACCTGGCGAGGACGCGCCCTGCACACCCCGGCCGAGCACGAACCGTGGGCCCTGCACAGCGCAGAACCGCTGTCCTGCGCGGATTTCGGCCTGATCGCCGAACTCGGCCTGCCCGCTCCGGATCAGGTTTCGGCGCTGGTGGCGTCCAGAGTGGACGCCCGGTTCGGCTTGCCGAGCAGGCTCTGACGGGCGGCGGGCCCGCCTCCGGGAGCTGGAGTGCGGGCCCGCCTTGTCACCAGAGGTGGTCATCGGGGGGAGCGTAGCGCGGATGCCCCGTCCTCAGGGCGGGGAGGAAGCGCGACAACTCTCCGCCCGGCTGTTACGTCACAGGACGGGCCTGCCGCTCGATGTACTGGCGCACCGCGTAACAGTCGGGACGAGACGCCTTTCAGGCTGTTGATCAGCTTCGATACCGTGATCTTGGGTGGGAAGATGACCAGCAGGTGTACGTGGTTGGTTTCGCCGTTGAACCCTTCCGGCTCGGTTTCGAACTGGGCGTACACGCCGCACATGATCTCTTCTATGCGCCGGAGGTGAGTGTTCGGTGAACACGGGTGCCGGTACTTGGTGACGAAAACCAAGTGTGCGTGCATGAGAAACACCACGTGCCGACCTGTACGGAACCCGTTGCTGATCTCCATAAATCAACGCCCTATGGTGATTGTCATGCGAGCTGGTGGTAAGACGGATATCGGGCACGCCCGGTACACCTACCGTCTTCGCCTGTCCGCCACCGCCCGCCGATCGTTGGTGGCGGAGTGGGATCGGTGCCGGTGGGTGTGGAACCAATGCGTGGCAGAGTCCCGCCGCGCTCACCAGGCTGGGGAGAAGTGTGGACCCGCGTACTTGGACAAGCTCCTGACCGGATGGCGAGCGGAACGTTGCTGGCTGCGCCAGGGCGGTTCGGTGCCGCAGCAGCAGATCATCCGTGATTTCGCTAAGAGTCGTGCCAAGGCTCTGAAGGACATCAAGAACCGGCTTCCGATCAAGCAGCGGGCTGGGATGCCACGCTTTAAGAAGAAGGCTCTGGCGCGTCCGTCGTTGAACTACACCCAGCGCGGATTCCGGCTCACCGACGGTTGCCTGCATCTCGCGTGTGGCATTGCCGTCACCGTGGTGTGGTCCCGCTTCCTCCCGTCTCAGCCGTCCTCGGTGCGGATCTACCAAGACGCCTTGGGCCACTGGTATGCCTCGTTCGTGGTCGCTACCGAGGTCGAGCCACTTCCCGAAACCGGGCGCGTGATCGGTATCGACTGGGGCGTGGCCGAAACCGCTACCACCACCAGCGATGACCATGACCTGCCCCACGCGCAGCACGGCAAGAACGCTGCTGTTGGACTAGCGCGGTATCAGCGGATGATGGCCCGACGCCGCCCGCCCAAGGGGAAACCCGCGTCGAAGCGGTATCGCAAAGCCCAGAAGCAGGCAGCGCGGGCGCACGCGAAGGTCGTTCGGCAACGTCAGGATGATGCCCGGAAGTGGGCCAAGCGAGTGGTTGCCGACCACGATGCGATTGCAGTGGAGGACTTCCGGCCCAAGTTCCTAGCGAAGACCACGATGGCGCGGAAAGCTGCTGATGCGGCGATCAGCGCTACCAAGAACGAACTGATCAGCATGGGACGCAAGCACGGCCGCCTGGTGGTGCTTGTCGATCCCAAGCACACGACGATGGACTGCGGAACGTGCGGAGCGAGAACCAAGCACGCGCTACCGCTGTCAGAACGTACCTACATCTGCACCGCATGCGGCCGTGTGTCCCCGAGAGACAAAAACAGTGCGCATGTGATGCTGGTCCGGGCTGGGCTGTACCCGGCTGGTGTTGAGAGCACAAGACCCGACCGTCCGCAGGACGGTCGGGCAGCTTGAGCCAGGAATCCCCATCAACGCACTGCACGGCGAGGGACGAAGAATCCCCCCGCCTTCAGGCGGGGGAGCAGTCAATTGCCGCCGACGTTGAGGTCGACGCAGGCGTAGAAGGCGTTCGCGGTGTCGGCGACGTTCCACACCGCCAGCACCTTCTGCGGGCCGCTGACGCCACCGAGGTCCACGGTGTGCGACAGCTGGTTCGGCGGCTGCTTGCCGCCCTCGTCGAAGACCGCCACGCGGTTGCCGCCGATGAAGTACTCCCAGGTGCTGGTGGCGTGCGCCGCGGTGAGCGTCCAGTTGAACGTCACCGAGTTGCCGACCGGGGTGGCCGTCCAGCCCTTGCTGTCGTCGTCGAGCTCGGCGAAGGCCTCGTTGCCGCCGCTGCAGCTGGTCAGGCCCTTGGGGCCCTCGACGCTCTGCGGCTCGTACTTGATCGGCCCGCACGGGACGGTGCCCGCGGCGCACTGCGCCTGGCGGCTGGGCGGGGTGTCGATGTAGCCGTGCGCGCTGGCGGTGCTGGTCGGGATCGCCACCAGGAACGGCGCGATCGCGGCACCGACAGCGGCTGCGGCGAGCTTCGGCTTCTTGTTCATGTCAGCTCCTTGGGGGAGACCGCGCCCAGGAACGCCGGACGTCCTGGTGGCGGCGCTGGTGGAACATGGCCGAGGAAGGGGAGAGGGGGCATTCCGACGACCGCTGGTTCATCGACTCTTCACCGAGCCGTGGTCTGGACCATAAGTGCACGATTTGCCCGGGGTCAAGAATGTCCGATGCCCGGAAGCGGAACGCGATTTTCCCAAGCAGATTCCCGTTTTTCCCGAACGGGAGCTGATTACTGGCCGACGTCCGGCGGGTCGATGCTACCGGTGGGCGGCTTTCCCGGGGTGTGCCCGAACGTCCGGCGGAACACCTCGATGAACGCGCTGGCCGAGGACCAACCCGTCCGGTGCGCCACTGACGTGACCGCTTCGCCTTCGGCGAGCAGGCGAAGCGCGTGGCACAGCCGCAGCTGCGTGCGCCACTGCGGGAACGTCATCCGCATCTCGGCCCGGAACAGGCGGCTCAACGTGCGCTCGCTCGCCCCGACCTGCGCCCCCAACGAGGTCAGAGTCCGCTGGTCGGCGGGATCCTCGTCGAGGAGCGCGCAGACCTCCGCCAGGCGCGGATCCTTCGGGGTGGGCAGGCGAATCGGCTGCTGCGAGGTGCGGCGCAGCTGGTCGAGCAGGACGGAGTGCAGCCGCAGCCGTTCGGCGTCGTCGGCGAACTCGTTGCGGGTGCAGGCCAGGATCAGCTCCCGCAGCAGCGGGCTGACCGCCAGCACGGCCGGTGCCACCGGCAGGGAAGGATTTTCGGTCGTGGGCACGCCGACGGTGTGCAGATCGGTTTCGCCGTAGGCGCGGTGCTCGTGCACGACCCCCGCCGGGATCCACAGCGCCCGGGTGCCCGGTGCGATCCAGGTGCCGGCTTCGGTCGTGATCTGGAGGACGCCGCGTCCGGCGTAGACGATCTGGTGGTCGTCGTGCACGTGCGCATCCACCCCGGAACCGGGCGGCAGGCGGACCAGTGTGGTGGCGGCTCGCGGGGTGTGGCGGATTTTCGACACGAGGTGGCAGTTTATCGGAAGCGGGACAGCCGCTGCTCGTTCGAAGATCTCCTGCGTGATGCAGAAGGTGAACCGGCCCGTCGGCCTGCTCGCGGTCGGCCACGCCGGTGTGGACGTCTACCAGGGCGCGGTACCTGCGGTGATCCCGTTCCTGGTGTTCGAACGCCACTACGGCTACGTCGCGGTGTCCGGGATCGTGCTGGCCGCGACGTTGCTGTCGTCGGTGGTGCAGCCGCTTTTCGGTGCGCTCACCGACCGGTTCCGGATGCCGTGGCTGGTTCCGGTGAGCATGACGACCGCAGGGCTCGGCGTGGCGTTGAGCGGTGTTGGCGACTCCTACCCGCTGACCTGGCTCGCGGTCGCGTTGTCCGGGCTCGGGGTGGCGGCCTACCACCCGGAGGCGGCTCGGCTGGCGCGCGCGGCTTCGGGAGGTAGCCACCTGGCGATGAGCTGGTTCTCGCTCGGCGGCAACATCGGTTTCGCGCTGGCGCCGATCGTCGTCGCACCGATCCTGTCCGCAGGAGGGCTGGGCGCCACTCCGTGGCTGTTCGTTCCCGCGCTGCTGGGCGGATCGGTGACGGTGATCGCGCTCCGCTCGATCACCGCGGTCGGTCCCACGACGTCCGCGTCCAAGCGGGGCGTCGACGACTGGCCGGTGTTCCTGCGCCTGACCGCCGTCATCGTCTTCCGCTCCATCGTCTACATCGGACTGAGCGCTTTCGTCGCGCTGTGGGCGCAACAACGGGTCGGTGGCGGCGAGTTCACCGGAGCGGTGGCGTTGTTCGTGCTCTTCGCCGGGGGAGCGGTCGGCACCCTGCTCGGCGGCAGGCTCGCCACGTCCTGGGGTCGAATCCGGACGATGCGGATCGCGTACGCGGCGACGATCCCAGCGCTGGTCGGCGTGGTCTACGCGCCGGGTGCCCTGGTCCACGTCTTCGTCGCGCTCGTCGCGGTGCTGCTCTACATCCCGTTCTCGCTGCACGTCACGCTCGGGCAGGACTACCTGCCCAACCGCATCGGCACCGCCAGCGGGGTGACGCTCGGTGTGGCGGTGAGCGTGGGTGGCGTCGCCACGCCGTTGCTCGGCCTGATCGCGGAGCGGACCGACCTGCGGACGGCGCTGGGGTCCTTGCTGGTGTTCCCGGTGCTGGCCTGGCTGCTTGCCCGGACGCTGCCCGAGCCGGCAGCCCTGGAAACCGCGGCGAACCGATGAGTCACACCGGTGGGAGCTGCTGCTGCACTTCGAGCAGCGGGGCGAACGGGTCGCCGACCCGGGCCACGCGGTCCAGCACCGTTCGGATGGTCCAGCGGTCCGGGGCCAGGTCCGGGTCGTCGAGCTCGTCCCACTCCAGCGGGACCGACACCGGGGCCCCCGGTCGCGGTCGCGCGCTGTAGGGGGCGACGAGGGTCTTGTTGATGACGTTCTGGGTGTAGTCCAAGCGGGCCAGCCCGCGCCGCTCGGACTTCGTCCACGCCCAGCTGACCAGCTCCGGAACGGTGTTGCCGACCGCCCGCGACACCTGCTGCACCCAGGCGCGGGTCTCGACGTAGGTGTAGCGCGGTTCCACCGGGGCCCAGATCTGGATGCCGCGCTGGCCGGTGACCTTCGGCCGCGCCACCACCCCGAGGTGCTCCATCGCGGTGCGGTGCAACCGGGCCAGCACCAGCACTTCCTCGAAGGTGGTCCGGCTGCCCGGATCGATGTCGAACAGCGCCCACGTCGGGTGCTGCACGTCGGCGGCGCGCGAGGTCCAGGCGTGCAGCTCCAGCGCCGCGTAGTTGGCGAGCCAGGCCAGCGCGGCGACGCTGTCCGGGATCAGGTACCACTGGGTGTCGCCCGGGTCGGCGTCGGGATAGCGCCAGCGCTGCAACCAGTCCGGGGCGTGGCCGGGCACCTCCTTGTGCCAGAAGCCGGGTTCGGTGACGCCGTTGGGGAACCGGTGCGAGTTCAGCGGCCGCCCGTCGAGGTAGGGCAGCATCACCGGGGCGATCTGCGCGTAGTAGCGGATCAGATCGCGCTTGGTCACCGCCGCTTCGCCGGCCCGACCCGGGAAGAGCACTTTGTCCAGATTGGTCAGCGCGAGGTCGCGGCCGTCCACCCGCCATCGACCTTTGGCGCCGAGCTCGTCCAGCGCGGCGATTTCGGCTTCGCTGGGCGCTTTCCAGCCTCCGAGGTGGATCTCGGCCTGGGCGGGTGGGAGATCGCCGCGCCACATCGCCTCCGGTGCGGCGGCGACCTCTTCGTTGGTGCGCCCGGACTTCACCGACCGCGGATGCTCCTCCGGATCCCAGCCCGCCTGGGCGTGCTCGTCCTTCTTGTGCAGCAGCAGCCACTGCGTCTCACCGCGCCGCACCAGCACGAACCGGCCCACGAGCTTCTCGCCGCGCAGGTCGAAGTGCAGCGTTCCGGCCTCGATCGCGGCGGCCGGATCGTCCTCGCCGGGCGTCCAGGTGCCGCGGTCCCAGACGATGACGTCCCCGCCGCCGTACTCGCCGGCCGGGATGGTGCCCTCGAAGTCGGCGTACTCCAGCGGGTGGTCCTCGACGTGCACGGCCATCCGCCGGACCGAGGGATCCAGCGTCGGCCCCTTGGGCACCGCCCAGCTGACCAGCACCCCGTCCAGCTCCAGCCGCAGGTCGTAGTGGCGGCGCCGGGCCCGGTGGCGCTGCACGACGAACCGGTTCCCAGCGCCGGCGGTCGTCGTGGCACCGCGAGGCTCGGCGGTGCGGGTGAAGTCCCGCATCTCCCGGTACTTCGCCAGGCGCTCCTCGGCCACCACTCCCACCCCGGCTCGATCGGTGACGTGGGACACATGTTGTCACAGTTCGGCGGGGTGTTCCGTTCAACGACCACGAGGCATCGAACGGAGAGGACGGGGCCATGGCGCAGCAGATCGTGGTCGTCGGAGCGGGCTACACCGGACTGGCCGCTGCCAAGCTGGCAGCGCGGTGGACCGGTGCCCGGGTAACGCTGATCAACGCGGGGGACCGGTTCGTCGAGCGCGTCCGCCTGCACCAGCTCGCGGCAGGGCAGCACCTGCGCGACCTGCCGCTGGCGGACCTGGTCGAGGGCACCGGGGTGGAGCTGATCGTCGACCGGGTGGCCGACATCGACGCTTCGGCTCGGACCCTGCGGCTGGCGGGCACGTCCCGCGACGTCGGCTACGACCGCCTGATCTACGCCGTCGGCAGTGCTGCGGACACGACCTCGGTCCCCGGTGTCGCCGAGCACGCCTTCAGCGTCGCCACCAGCGACGATGCCCTGAGCCTGAAGCAGCGCCTGGCGGACAGCGAGGTCGTCGCCGTCGTCGGTGGCGGGCTGACCGGCATCGAAGCCGCGGCGGAGCTGGCCGAGACGCACCCGGCGCTGAAGGTTCGGCTGCTCACCAGGGGCGACCTCGGCGCCGGGCTTTCCGAGCTGGGGAAGGACCACCTGCGGTGCACCTTCGCCCGCCTGGGCGTCGAGATCCGCGAGAACGCGAGCGCGTCGGAGGTGCGCGCGGACGGACTGCTGCTGGCCGACGGCGCGCACGTCGCCGCCGACACCGTGGTGTGGACGGCGGGGTTCCGGGTGCCGGACCTGGCGGAGCGGGCGGGTTTCGCGGTCGACGACAGCGGTCGGGTGATCGTGGACGGCGAGTTCCGCTCGATCTCCCACCCGGAGGTGACGGCGATCGGTGACGCGGCAGCAGGCCGCACGCGCACCGGCCAGGAACTCCGCATGGCCTGCGCAACGGGCCTGCCCTCGACCCAGCACGCGGTCCGCGCGCTCGCCGCCCGCCTCGCCGGACGCGAACCCCGCCGGCTGCGTTTCCGCTACCTCAACCAGTGCATCAGCCTCGGCCGCAAGGACGCCCTCGTCCAGTTCACCCACGCCGACGACACCCCGAAGGAATCGGTCCTCACCGGCCGAAAAGCGGCCCTCTACAAGGAAATGATCGTCCGGGGAACGATCGTCTTCGAACGCCACCCCACCATCCCGACCTCGCTCTGAGAACCGATCGGCCCCGAGGTCCGGTCCTCGGGGCCGCTTTCTCTTCACCGATCGAACCGGCCGTCCTTGACCGCCCGGATGAGCACAGCAGCGTCGATCTGGATCCAGGGGCCGTCGGGGTCCTTGGAATCGCGGACCAGACCACGTGGACGGGACAGCTCAACGCAGTTCCCGTTCGGACCGGTGTAGCTGGACTTCTGCCAGGAATACCTGATCACTCTTCAACTCTCCCACTTCGCCTTCGCCTTCATGATGAACTCGACGGATTCCTCCTTGTCCAAGGCCAAGCTCTCGATCTGCTGGATTGCGCTGCGGTACTCGTTGACGTCGTGCTCGGTCGGGATGAAGGCACCAGAGCTGTAGTGCTCGAAGTGAACGACCGGCGTGATGTCGTCGAACTCGTACAGGACGAACGGCCCTAGGAGCCCTGGGTGCCAGCCCGCGCGAAGCGGTACGACACGTACAGCTACATTGCTCCGGCCTGCGAGCTCGGCGAGTTGGTCGAGTTGCTCGACCATGACGTCAGCCGATCCGATGGGCTCGAACAGCGCTGCCTCACCGATGAAGGCGTTGAAGCTGACCGGGGCGTTTCTGCGCACGATGACCTCGCGTCTGCTCGCGCTCAACATCACCCGGAGTTCCGTATCGGCTTCGGAGAGGCCGCTGGCCTTCTTCATCGATCGGTTGTAATCCAGCGTTTGGAGCAGGCCCGGCACCAGCATCGGTGCCCATTCGGCTATCGCAGATGCGGCTCGTTCGCACTCGACTGCTCCGGCGAGCTGCTGCGGAATGCCGTTCAGCCCGACTGTGAGCCAGTTCGGTTCGTGCACGTTGCGGGCTAGGTCGAGGATTCGATCACGTTCCGCTGCCGTGACGCGCAGCGTTGCGAGGATGGCCGCGACGGTCTCGATCTTCGGAACGCGCTTTCCGGTCTCCCAGTTCGAGATCTCCACGTGGGTGTACGAGTAGTCGACCCAGTTCGCGAACGCCGATTCCGGAGGAGACCCGGGCTTCTCGTAGCGCGGCCGACAATGCTCGCGCCCGTGGCGTACCTGCTGTGGCAGCCATGAAACACATCCCATCAGTAGCTGAAAGTCAATTGATCACCCGATTCGAGGAGTGGTGGAGCTGTCGTGCTACCAGACACGCTAACTCCTGTCTGAGGTCTGGTAGCACTACCAACATTGGGGAGAAGAAGTCGCGATGTGCAAGGAAGAAGCGGCAACAGCACCCGTTTGCGCGGAATCCGGTTGGCAGGTCCGGTACTTCCAGTACCGGGACGGGATGGTGCCCGAATGGTCCAGGTTCGCCCACATCCGTCGTGATGAGACCGGATCGCAGGTTCGGTCCTGGTGTTGGCAGACGTTCCGGCTCGAGGAGGTCGAGGACTGCTCTGCGCCGCGAGTGATGGCGATGGGATTGCCGTATGCGGCAACCGAGTGCACGGACTGCTTCGTGCGCTTCGCCTTCCGGGAATCGCCGGATTCCGCGTTCGATGTGGGGCAGGGGCTCATCCCCGCTCGAATCGACACTCCTGACCAGATGGCCTCTGCGATGCGTGTCCTGCAGCGGGAGCTGGTGGATGAAGCGGGTCGAATTCCTGGTGGGGTGGTCGATCCAGACCGGCTGGGACGGCTCGCGGGGGAGGTGGAGCGGTTCGGTCGAGCGCTGCGGCGATTTGGTTGGTTGGCCGCTTGCCGCTCATGACTCCGCGTCTGCGGTTGGGGTCAGGGGGTGACGGGGAGTTCGGTGGCGTTGGTGATGTGGCGGAGTTCTGCTGCTGTGGTGGGGAAGACCGTTCGGGGTGTTCCTGCTGCTGCCCAGATCTGCGGGTAGTCGGACAGGGCTGCGTCGACCACGGTGGGCAGCGGGGTCGGGTGGCCCACCGGGGCCACTCCGCCGATGACCTGGCCGGTGGCTGCTCGGACCTGGTCCGGGGTGGCTCGGTGGAGCTTGCCGCGGCCCCAGCGCTCGGCGAGGGCTGCGGTGTCCACTCGGTGGCGGCCGCTGGTGAGGACTAGCACCGGTTCGTCGTCGGAGAGGAAGACCAGGCTGTTGGCGATCGCGCCGATGTCGCAGCCGAGCGCTGCCGCGGCTTCTGCGGCGGTGCGGGTCGAGTCCGCCAGTTCGCGGACCTCGCCTCGGACACCTGCGGCCGCCAGTGCGCGGGCGACCTCCTGGCTGCGGGCTGGGAGGTGGCTGGTCGTCATGCTTGTCCTGTTCAACGAGCTTCGTTCTGTATGTGGAACGATAGGTCAGGGCTGTTCAGTCGGTCAACGCGAGGGTCGGAACGCCCATAGTGGACATTTGGCGCAGGGGTTGGTCGTGAGTGCGACCGATTAGGATCGTCGCCGTGGAGCTTTATCGCGGTGCGCTCGGAGCGGATGCGGATCAGGCCTTGGAGGTCGCGGTCGCGCACGCGATGCTGCGCCAGGTCAGCGAAGGCGATGCCGGCGCCGGCGTGCGGATCTACCGGCCCAGCGGGCGCGTGGTGGCGTTCGGGCGCCGGGACACCTTGCTGCCCGGCTTCCGGGATGCCGTCCGGGCGGTGCGCGACGCCGGGTTCACCCCGGTCGTTCGGGCGCCCGGCGGGCGGGCGGTGGCCTACACCGAGCGCTCCCTGGTCGTCGACCACGTCGGCCCGGACCCCGGCTACCTGTCCGGGATGGAGGAGCGGTTCACCGGGTACGCCGAGCTGTGGGCCGACGTGCTGCGCAAGCACGGCGTCGAAGCGCAGATCGGTGCCGTGCCCGGCGAGTACTGCCCCGGGGCGCACAGCGTCAACGCGCGGGGGCGGGTGAAGCTGGTCGGCACGGCGCAGCGGTTGGTGCGCAGTGCTTGGCTGTTCAGCGCGGTGGTGATCGTCGACGACACCGAGGTGCTGCGGCCGCTGCTCACCGAGGTCTACCGGCTGCTGGACCTGCCCTTCGACGACGACTCCGTCGGATCCGTCGTCGACGAATCCCCGGGGCTGGAGCTGGACGCGCTGGAAGCCGAGGTGATCGCCACCTACGACGACCGCTACGGCCTGGAACCCTCCCCGCTGCCGGAGGACTTGCTGTCCCGCGCTCGGGACCTGGCCGCCGACCACCGCGTCGGCTGAGCATCAGGCGGATCGCCGCTGGACGGTCCTAAGTGGACTAGTCCCGTGCTCGGGCGGTGGGGATGTCAGCGCCCGATCGTGCCGTCGATCAGCTCGCGGAGGATGTCCGCGTGACCCGCGTGACGGCCGGTCTCCTCGATCATGTGGGTCAGGGCCCACCGGACGCTGGGAGCCGGACGGTCCGATCGAGGGCGGGGCACCGGTGCGCCGAGGTCTGAGCACCCGTCGAGGACCTCGTTCGCACAGTCGACAGCCTCCCGGTAGCGGGCGACGACATCCGCTGCGCTGTCCTCCGGTGCGGCCCGGAACGTCGCCTGCCAGTCGGCGACGCGGTCCCCGAGGAACATCGCGCGCTCGACGGACGTGAGGTGGTTGAGCAGGCCGAGCAGGTTCGTGCCCGAGGGCACACCGGCCGTCCGCACCTGCGGTTCGGGCGCACTGTCGACCTTCGCGGCGATCGAGGACCGGAGGTAGTCGAGGAACCCGCGCAGGACCTCGGCCTCGCTGTTGCCGGTCCGGGGCGGTGGGGAATCGGTGCGGGGCAAGGCGATCCTCCGATCAGGCAGTGCGACGGACGAGCAGGACGTGGTCGACGACCTCGGCGGTGCGCCCGCCCGGGCCGGTCGCGATCCGGCGAGCTGCCTCAGCCCGCTCGATCACCCACGTAGTCAGGTCCAGGTCGATGCCTTCGGCGACCTCCTGCGCGCTCGGGTACCGGACGTCGGGGTCCTGGTTCCACGACCACGGTGCGGTCGAACCGTGGTCGACGACCAGCAGCCGCCCGTGCGGGCGCAGGGCGTGCGCGGCAGAGCGAAGGACGCTCGCGCGGTCCAGGGGCGCGGGGGTTTGCAGGTAGTGGGCGCAGATCAGGTCGAACCGACCTCGCGGGAAGGACTCCTGCAAGTCGTGGCGCGCGGGGCTGATGCGTTCGGCCAAGCCGGTTGAGCGGGCGAGGTCGACGAGACGCTCGACGGCCACTGCGGAGATGTCGACGGCGGTGACGCGCCATCCCCGCCTGGCCAGCCACAGCGCGTCACCGCCATCGCCGCACCCGAGATCCAGCGCGTCGCCTGGCGGGAGGTCCGCGACGACTTCGGTGAGGCGGGCGTTCGGCTGGGGGTCGGTGGCCGGTGTCCGGGCCGCGTGGACGTCGTCCCAGAACGCGACCGCTTCGGTGGTGCTCATCAAGACTCCTTCGCTCGGTGGGTCCTCAGTCTTGCCGGGCTCGCCACCGCCTGGCACGAGATCTTGCTGTTCCGGCAAGATGGCCGCGTGGGGCGGAAAACGGACGACGACGTGCTCGGCTCGGTGGGACCGCGACTCCGCGCGCTGCGCCGCGACCGCGGCATCACCCTCGCTGAACTCGCGGCGAGGACCGGCGTATCGGAGAGCACCCTGTCCCGGTTGGAGAGCGGGCAGCGCCGGGCGACCCTCGAATTGCTGCTGCCGCTGTCCCGCACCTACGACGTGCCGCTGGACGACCTGGTCGGCGCCCCGCGCACCGGGGATCCCCGCATCCACCTCAAGCCGATCCACCGGTTCGGGATGACCTTCCTCCCGCTGTCCCGGCGGCCGGGCGGGGTGCAGGCGTTCAAGATGATCATTCCCGCCCGGCCCGAACCGCTCGAGCCGACGCCGCAGACCCACGACGGTTTCGAGTGGTTGTACGTGCTGAACGGACGCCTGCGGCTCGTGCTGGGGGAGCGGGACCTGACGTTGCCGCCCGGCGAGGCGGCCGAGTTCGCCACGTCCTCGCCGCATTGGCTGGGCAGCGCCGACGGCGGTGCGGTCGAGCTCCTGATCCTGTTCGGCGTGCAGGGCATGCGCGCGCACGTGAGCCCCGACGCGGGCCGCCGAGGCTCGGCGAAGGGGCTGTGACGTGCGGCGGGACCGGCTCGACTTCGCCGGTGGGGTGTGATCCACTGCCGGTGGATAGTTCGCTCGGCGAAAGGTCTAGGTCTGTGGCTCCCACCGGGGAGACCGGGCGGTGAACTCCCGGATCCCGCTGTACGTCGGCGGTCTGCTCGGACCGTTCGGCGGCGGCATCGTGTCCGCGATGCTTCCGGAGCTCGGCCGGAGCTTCGGGGTCTCGGAAGGTGCAGCGGCGACGTCGTTGACGGCCTACCTGCTGCCGTTCGCCCTCGTCATGCTCGTGTCCGGCAGCCTCGGCGAGCGATGGGGGCTGGCGCGCAGCATCCGGTTCGCCTACGTGGGCTACGTGCTGGCCGCGCTGCTCGCGGTGGTGGCGCCGTGGTTCTGGGCGTTCCAGGTCAGCCGGGCGCTGCAGGGCGTCGCGAACGCCTTCACCACCCCGCTGCTGCTGGCCAAGCTCGCCGCGGTGACGCCGAAGGACCGGCTCGGCCGGGCGCTGGGCACCTACGGCGCGATGCAGGCGATCGGCCAGACCACGGCGCCGCTGGTCGGCGGACTGGCCGCGGAAGGGGCGTGGCAGTGGGCCTTCGTCGGACTGGCCGCGGTCGCAGCGGTGCTCGCGGTCGGCCCCTTGCCCGCTGACGAGCCCGACGGCGAGCGGCGGGAGCCGGCGAGGCTGCGAGACGCGTGGCGTTCGCCGGTCTGCTGGTCGGCGGGGTCGCGTTCGTGTCCTGGGCATCGCTGGCCGGTCTGCCGTTCCTGGTCTCGTTCCGCCTCGACGACGCGTTCTCGCTGAGCCCGGGGGCGCGGGGCCTGGTCCTGACCGGCTTCGGCTTCGCCGGGGCGATCACGGCTCGGTTGACCGGTGGGGCGGTGGACCGGTTCGGGCCGCGCTCGATCGTCGGCGCGGGCCTGCTGATCTCGGCCTTCGCGGTCGGGTCGATCGGGCTGGCCGCCTGGCTGCCCGCGGTGGTCGTGGCGTGGGCGGTCAGCGGGATCTGCGCGCAGCTCGTGCTGGTGGGAATTCACGCGACGGTGCTCGTCGGCGGTTCCTCCGGGGGAGGCGGCGTCATCTCGGTGGTCACCGCCTTGCGCTTCCTCGGGATGTCCGTCTCACCAGCGGTGTTCACCGGGATCTACCGGTACGACGCGGCGCTGGGCTTCCTGGCGCCGGCGCTTCTGCTGGCACTGACTATTCCCGTTGTTCACGTTTGGTGGCCGCGCCGGGACCGCGCGTGACGACGCGATCGCGGCGCGTTTTCCCAGTTTGGGCGGCCTTCGGCGGATTCGGCGCAATCCGCCGTTCGCGAACTTGATCACTGTCCGACACTGAGCTCCCCCAATTGGTTCACCCAATGGTGATCGTTGGTGTGGCACGCTTCCCCCGGTTGCACACGGGGAGAGGACCACACCGATGAAAACCACCCGATGGAAGCCGTTATCCCTGTTATTAGGCGTCGCCCTGGTGGCGATCCCGGTTCCGTCGGCGGGCGCGTCCACCGCCGACGACTACTACCAGGACGCCGAGGGCAAGACCGGCCAGGAGCTCAAGACCGCGCTGCACGGGATCATCAGCAGCGGCACCACCACCCTGGACTACGACCAGGTGTGGGACGCGATCAAGGTCACCGACGAGGACCCGAACAACCCGAACAACGTCGTCCTGCTCTACACCGGCCGATCGCAGGGCAAGGACACCAACGGCGGTGACGCCGACAACTGGAACCGCGAGCACGTCTGGGCCAAGTCGCACGGCGACTTCGGCACCTCGCCCGGTCCCGGCACCGACGTCCACCACCTGCGCGCGACCGACGTCTCGGTCAACTCCGAGCGCGGCAACAAGGACTTCGACATGGGCGGCGAAGAGGTCGGCGAGGCGCCGGGCAACTTCACCGACGGCGACTCCTGGGAGCCGCGCGACGAGGTCAAGGGCGACGTCGCCCGGATGATCTTCTACATGTCGGTCCGCTACGACGGCGGCGACGGCTTCCCGGACCTCGAGGTCAACGACCAGGTCGACAACGGCAGCGCGCCCAACATCGGCAAGGTCTCGGTGCTCAAGCAGTGGAACGAGCAGGACCCGCCGGACGCCGGCGAGCAGCGCCGCAACCAGGTCATCTTCGACCAGTTCCAGCACAACCGGAACCCGTTCATCGACCACCCGGAGTGGGTGTCCGAGATCTGGTGACCCGGAGCGAGGGGGTATCCGCGGCGGTGTTCGCGGGTGCCCCCTCGTCGTTTGGTCAGCGCAGGAAGTCGGCCAGCACGTCGTTGAGGTGCTCGGCGCGGTGGCCGGGAATCGAGTGGTGGCTGACGTCCGGCAGCACCTCGGTCCGGACATCGGGAACGGTGCGCTGCGCCTCGGCGACGAGGCTGTTGACGTCGTGCGCCTTGGACTTCTCCGCGGCCAGGACCAGCGTCGGCACCGACAACCGGGTGGGATCGGGTTTCGGGCCGGTGATCACCTTCGACCGCGGGAAGGTCGCCGCGCGGGCCAGCAGCCCCAGCTGGGTGGCGTCGATCCCGGATCCACCGGTTTCCCACCGCAGGAACTTGCGCGTTCGCCGGGGATTCGGGAGCAGCAGCATCGGCACGGCGCGCAGCAGGTACTTCCGGTTCCACCCGGTGAAGCAGTCGGTCGGGTCCAGCACGGCGAGTCGGCGCACGCGGGGCGAGCGAACCGCGTGGTGCAGCGCGATCCAGGCGCCGTAGGAATGCCCGCACAGGTCCGCGGATTCCAGGCCGAGCTGGTCGAACACGTCGTCCAACCAAGACATCAGGTCGTCGATGTCCCGGATCGGCTCGCCGTCGGCGACACTGCGCCCGGCCTCTCCAAGCAGGTCCACGGCGTGGATGCGGTGCGTCTCACCGAGCTTTTCGACGTTGGCCGCCCAGATCGCCGAAGTCGCACCTCCACCGGGCAGCAGCACCAGGGGTGTTCCGTCGGCGTTGCCGCAGGTGTGGACGCGAGTGGTTCCCCAGGCGGACGCGAGGTCACGTGCTTCGAACGGGATCGGCCACTGCGCGAGCGCGGCGTCGTAGGCGGTGAAGAAGTCCTCGGCGTCCTGCGGGTTCTGGAAACCCATGTGCACCTCGCTCGTCGATCAGCTCGATGATCGAGAGACTAGCTGCCGGCATCGGCCTCGAGTGCGGCGATGACCTCGTCGCACCAGTCCACCATCGACTGCTCGGTGCGGATTCCGCCGCTCAGCACCAGGAACTGGTGCAGCGGCTGGCCGGACAGCCGCGTCCGGTCCGGGAAGTCGCGCTGCTCGATGGCCTGGTAGACCGCCCGGCGCTCGGCGTGCAGGGTGCGGTGGCGGCGGACCTCGGCGAGGACCTGCTCGATCTCGCCGTAGGAGGCACCGCGGATCTTTACCGACAGCTCGTTGCGCACCGTCGGCGGATCCGCCGGCTCGGCGAGCCAACGGGCCAGTTCGGCAGTTCCGGAATCGCTGACCCGGTAGACCTTCTTGTCCGGCCGCTTCTCCTGCGCCACCTCGTCGGCGGAGACCCAGCCGAGTTCCACCATCCGCTTCAGGCTCCGGTAGATCTGCTGGTGGCTGGCGCCCCAGAAGTACCCGATCGACTTGTCGAACCGCCGGGCCAGCTCGTACCCGGATCCCGCGCGTTCCTGCAACGACACCAGGATCGCGTACTCCAACGACACCGCGCACTCCTCAGCTCAGGTGGCACTGCTGGTGCCGACGATAGTCCGCAGTGGACTCCGGGATCACGCGAGCAGGCTCCCGAGCCGGCCGCGGATCAGCTCGGTCGCCTCGCCCACGATCCGCTGCACGAGCTCGTCGACGGTGGGGACGTCGTCGATCAGGCCCTGCACCATGCCGACGCTCCAGATGCCCAGCTCGGTGTCGCCCTGCTCGTAGACCTGCCGCCCGCGCGCCCCGGCGACCAGCTCGCGCACGTCCTCGAAGGCGCCGCCGGCGTCCAGCCGGGACACCACTTCGCGGCTGACGGAGTTGCTGGCCACGCGCGCGGTGTTGCGCAGCGGCCGGAAGATCAGCTCGGTGTCGAGCTCGCTGGCCTCGGCGATCTGCTTCTTGACCTGGTCGTGGATCGGCGACTCGGCGGTGCACATGAACCGGGTGCCCATGTTGATGCCGTCGGCGCCCAGCGCGAGCGCGGCGACCAGGCCGCGGGCGTCGGCGAACCCGCCGGAGGCGATGATCGGGATGCTTAGCTCGTCGGCGGCCCGGGGGATGAGGACCAGCCCGGGAACGTCGTCCTCGCCGGGATGTCCGGCGCATTCGAAGCCGTCGATGCTGACCGCGTCGACGCCGAGCTTCTGCGCCTTGAGCGCGTGCCGGACGCTGGTGCACTTGTGCAGGACCTTCACCCCGGCCGGTTTGAAGGCGGCGACCTGCTCGGCCGGGTTGGCGCCCGCGGTCTCCACGATCTCGATGCCGGACTCGATGATGGCCTGCCGGTACTCCGCGTAGGGCGGCGGCGTGATGGTCGGCAGGATCGTGATGTTGACGCCGAAGGGCTTGTCGGTCAGCTCGCGGCAGCGCGCGATCTCCTTGACCAGGTCCTCGGGCGTGGGCTGGGTCAACGCGGTGATCATGCCCAGCGCCCCGGCGTTGGCGACGGCGGCGACGAGCTCGGCCCGCCCGACCCACTGCATCCCGCCTTGCACGACGGGGTGCTCGACCCCGAACTCCTCGGTGAACCTGGTCCGAATCGCGCTGCCCATGACTCGCCTCCCGAAGTGCGCTGCTCACGGGCAACCTACTATGCACAAAGTTGCAATGCAACAAGTTGCATATCGTCGCGACCCGGCAAGACCCGTGAGCACTTCCTGGTGCCATAGCGCCGGAAAGTGCTCACGGGCCTCGTCCGAGGTCAGAAGGAGACGTAGCCGCCGTCGACCGTGATGGCATCCGCGGTGTGGAACGCGCTGGCGGGGCTGGCCAGGTACACCGCGAGCGCGCCGAAGTCCGACGGCGCACCCCAGCGGCCCGCCGGAACGCGGGGGAGGACCTTGCGCTCGAAGGCCTCCGAGTTCAGCAGCGGATCCGCCAGCGGTGTGCTCACCCAGCCCGGGAGCACGGCGTTGGCCCGGATGCCGTGGCGGCCCAGCTCGACCGCGATCGACTTGATCATGGAGATCAGCGCGGCCTTCGACGCCGCGTAGGCCTGACCGCGCGGCTGGCCCTGCTGGGCGGCGAGGCTCGACGTGCCGACCAGGCTGCCGCCTTCGCCCTGCGCGAGGAGCCGGCGGGCGGCGGCGCGCAGGGTGAGGAAGGCGCCGTCCAGGTTGACCCGGGTGACCCGGCGGAACTCGCTGAGCTCGGTCTCGGTGAAACGGGTTGCGGCGCCGCCGATCCCGGCGTTGGCGAAGCACGAGTCCAGCCGGCCGAACTCGGCGGTGGTCCGCGCCATCGCCTCGTCGACCTGGTCCTCGTCGCCGACGTCGCAGCGCAGCGCGAGCACCTGACCGCCGTGCCGCGCCAACTGCTGCGCGGCAGCGTCGTTGCGCTCGCCGTTGGTGCCCCAGATGCACACGGCCGCTCCGGCGGCGGCCAGCGCATCGGCCATCGCCAGGCCGATGCCGGAATTGCCGCCGGTGACGACGGAGACGTGCCCGCTGAGGTCGAACGGGTTGGTCATGTCAGCGCTTCACTCCTCGATGGAGAGCTGGCCTGCTGCGTGTTCGGTGCGCAGTTGGGTTTTGAGGACCTTGCCGCTGGGGTTGCGGGGCAGCTCGGTGACGACGGCGAGCCGGCGGGGGCGCTTGTAACCGGCCAGCCGGTCGCGGCACCAGGTCGAGATGTCCTCGAGGGACGGGGGATCGGCGGGGTCGCGGGGGCTGATGACCGCGAGCGGGGATTCGCCCCAGCGGTCGTCCGGGACGCCGATCAGGGCGACTTCGGCGATCCCGGGGTGGGCTGCCAGGACGTCCTCCACCTCGGCGCAGTAGATGTTCTCGCCACCGGAGATGATCATGTCCTTCTTGCGGTCCACCACGTAGAGGTAGCCGTCCTCGTCCTGGCGCACCAGGTCGCCGGAGTGGAACCAGCCGCCGCGGAACGCCTCGGCGGTCTCGGCCGGTTTGCCCCAGTACTCCCGCATCACCGTCGGACCCCGGTAGACGATCTCGCCGACCTCGCCGGGTGCCACGTCGTTCATGTCGTCGTCGACGATCCGCACCTCGACGTTGATCATCGGCGTGCCCACGGATCCGATCTTGTGCAGCGCGTCCTCGGCGCGCAGTACGGTGGTCACCGGGCAGCACTCGGTCTGCCCGAACGCGGTGGTGATGTCGGTGTCCGGGAACTTCTCGAACATCGAGCGCAGCAGCGTGGTCGATGCGGGCGCCGCGCCCCAGGTGATCCGCCGCAGCGCGGACAGGTCGTGGTTGGCGAGATCGGGCAGGTCGCAGATCGCCTGCCACTGCGCGGGAACCAGGAAGCAGGCGGTGATCCGCTCCCGGGCCATCAGCTCGACGATCTCCGCCGGGTCGAACCGGCCCGATGCGGTGAGCACGATCCGGCCGCCCTGCAGCAGGTAGGGCAGCATCCCGGACACCCCGGCGATGTGGAACAGCGGCACCCCGACCAGCCAGACCTGGTCCTCGCCGGTGATGCCGTGGTGCACCATCGAGCTGAACGTGTGCATCAGCAGGTTGTGGTGGGTCAGCACGGCGCCCTTGGGGCGGCCGGTGGTCCCGGAGGTGTACATGATGAACGCCGGGGACTGCTCGTCCACCGCGATCTCGACGTGCTCCGGTGAGGCGGCGGCCAGCGCCGATTCGTAGTCGCCGGAGTCCCCGACGACCAGCCGGACGTCCACGTCGGACGCGGTTTCCCGGGCCTTGTCCAGGGTTTCGGCGAACAGCTCGTCGACGATCGCGGCACGAGCTCCGCTGTCGGTCAACGCGTAGGCGACCTCGTCGGCGACCAGCCGGAAGTTGATCGGCACGCAGATCGCGCCCAGCCGGGCCACGGCGAGGTAGGACTCGACGACCTCCAGCCCGTTGCGGCCGAGCACCGCCACCCGGTCGCCCGGCTCGACACCGCGATCGGCCAGCGCGTTGGCCAGCCGGCTGACGCGTTCGTCCAGTTCGCGGTAGGTGCGTCCGGTGCCTGCGAAGCGCAGTGCGATCTCGTCGGGGATCTTGCGGGCGTGGCGGGCGAGCTGGTCGCTGATGGTCATGCCTCGGCCGGACTGCGCGAATGCTGGCATCGCTACCTCGTCGGTGAGGGTGACGTGACGCGCCTCATACTGCGTCGGCCGGACACCGGTGGTCAACCGCGACCGGTCAGCCGTCGAACAGCAGCCGCCGGGTGATGGACTTCCAGACGTCCAGGTGCGCCGACCTGGAGGGGGAGCGGTCTTCGAAGGCGTAGGCCAGTGCCGCGCCGCGCATGCTGGTGAACAGCATCTCGCGCAGCTGCGGGTACACCGGGTGGTCGCACACCGCCGGGCCCCAGATCCGGTCGGACACCGATCGGATCGCCCGGCGCAGCCGCCGTTCCTCCGGGCGGAGGGCCGCGCTGAGCGCCGGATTGGTCCGGGCGGCTGTCCACAGCTCCATCGCGGCCCAGAAGTGCGGCTCGTGGAAGGTCTCCCACAGCAGGTCGATGCAGCGGTCGACGCGGCGGGGCCCTTCGGGCATGTCCGCGAGCCGTTCGGCGACCCGCTGCTCGGTCTGCACCAGGCGGTCCCGGGCCAGGTGCTGCGCGGCCGCGACCAGCAGTTCGTCGCGGGACGGGAAGTGGTGCAGCAGCCGCCCCCGGGAGACCCCGGCCTTGGCCTGGATGGCCAGCGTGGAGGCGCCCGCGTAGCCGTGCTCGACCAGGCAGTCGACGGCGGCTTCGAGGATCAGCGTGCGGCTGTCGGCTGCCCGTTCCTGCCGGGTCCGCTGGTCGTTCCGGGTCTGGTCCACGCGAGCAGGGTACCGCCGACCAGGAGCATCCACAGTGGACTCCGCTGGAGCACGGGCCGCTGCTGCATTCGACGGGTGTTCGCGGCGCGTCCGATCGGTTACAGTCAGCGTTGACTGATCGGGTTGCCGCCGCGCCGCCGGGCTGGAGGGAGACCACATGAGCGTCGACGAGTTCCGCGCCGGTGCGCGGGAATTCCTGGCCCGCAACGCACCCGGACCGCTCGCGGAGCTGGAACCCGCCGAGCAGCTGCGGGCCGCGAAGCGGTTCCAGGCCGCCGCCTACGACGCGGGGCTGATCGGCATCACCTGGCCCACCGAGTACGGCGGCCGCGGGCTCAGCACCGCCGAACAGCAGGCCTACAACGAAGAAGCGGTGCACTACGACCTGCCCAGCGCGCCGTTCATGGTCGGCATGGGCATGTGCGGACCGACGCTGCTGGACCTGGGCAGCCACGAGCAGAAGACCCGCTACCTGCCGCCGCTGCTGCGCGGCGACGAGATCTGGTGCCAGCTGTTCTCCGAGCCCGGTGCCGGCTCGGACGTGGCTAGCCTGCAGACCCGCGCGGTCCGCGACGACGACTCCTGGGTGATCAACGGCCAGAAGGTGTGGACCTCCGGGGCGCAGTTCTCCGACTTCGGCGCGCTGCTCGCCCGCACCGATCCGGACGTGCCGAAGCACCGCGGTATCACCATGTTCATCGTGGACATGCGCAGTCCGGGCGTGACGGTCCGGCCGCTGCGGGACATGACCGGACGCGCTCCGTTCAACGAGGTCTACTTCGACGACGTGCGCATCCCGGCCGACGCGGTGATCGGCGAGGTCGGTGGCGGCTGGCTGGCCGCGCTCACCATGCTCGGCCACGAGCGGATCTCCATCGGCGGATCGGTCCGGCGCGGCAGCGACCCGCTGGCCTACGACAACCTGGTCGAACTCGCCCGGCGGCAGAACCGCGCGGACGATCCGGTGGTGCGCGATCGGCTCGCCGAGATGTACGCGCACGAACGGGCTTTGGCGCTGTTCAACACCAAGCTCCGGCAGGAGGCCGCGGCGGGCTCGTCGCCCGGGGCTCGCGGATCGGTCGCCAAGCTCGCCGGTGCCGAGCTGCTGTGGCGTGCCGTGGACACCGCCGGGCTCATCGCCGGATCGGCGCTGACCTCGTGGGAGGACGGCGATTCGGAGGCCGAGGAGATGGCGATCGCCATCAACGGCACCCCGGCGATGAGCATCGCCGGCGGGTCCAACCAGGTGCAGCGCAACATCATCGGGGAGCGGATCCTCGGTCTGCCGAAGGAACCCCAGGTCGACCGCGACGTCCCGTTCCGCGAGCTGAAGGTCGGCACCCAGCGGACCCCGTGACCCCCCGCACTGCGAGAAGAGTTCGCCTGAAGTCCACTGAGGAGTGTGCGATGCAGCTGGTGCTGGACCCGGAGCAGCAGGAACTGCGGTCCGCGGTGCGGAAGTTCCTCGCGGAGCACGCACCGTCGCAGCGGGTGCGGGAACTGGCGGAAGGCGACGGCCACGACGCCCAGCTGTGGCGGCGGCTGTCGACGGAGCTGGGGCTGACCGGGCTCGTGGTACCGGAGGAGTACGGCGGTTCCGGTGCTGGTCACGTGGAGCGGGCAGTGGTGCTGGAAGAGCTGGGCGCAGCGCTGGCACCAGTGCCGTTCCTGGCCTCCGCGGTGCTGGCCACCGACGTGCTGCTCGCGGTGGACGACGAGGCCGCCCGCGCGGAACTACTGCCCGCGATGGTGTCCGGTGAGCTGATCGCGGCGGTGGCGTGGGACCAGGAGTCGGTCCCGACCGCGACGCCTCGCGATGGCAGGTGGGTGCTGGACGGGCGCGCGCAGCGCGTGGTGTCCGGTGACATCGCGGATGTCGTGCTGGTGCAGGCCAAGACCGGGCAGGGCACCGCGTGGTTCCGCGCGCGGGCCGAGCACATCGCGAAAACGCCGCTGCGCACGCTGGATCCGACGCGGCGCCTGACGAACCTCGACTTCACCGCCGCACCGGCCGAGCTCCTGGCGTCGTCGGACCCGGATGCGGTGCGCGCCCGGGTACGGGACCTCGCCGCCGTGGCGCTGTCCGCCGAGCAGCTCGGCGGCATGGCGCGGGTGTTGGAGATGACCGCCGAGTACACCAAGGTCCGGGTGCAGTTCGGCCGCACCATCGGCTCCTACCAAGGTGTCAAGCACCGGCTGGCCGACATGTACAGCGCACTCGAGCAGGCCGGTGCGGCGGTGCGCTACGCGGCGTGGACGGCGGACTCCGATCCGGAAGAGCTCCCGCTCGCCGCAGCGCTGGTGCAGGTCCTGGTCTCACCCGCCAACTTCCAAGCAGCGGCCGACACCGTCCAGCTCCACGGCGGCATCGGCTACACCTGGGAGCACGACGCGCACCTCTACTACAAGCGCGCCAAGACCTCGCAACTCCTGCTGGGCACCCCGGACGAGAACCGCGCCCGCCTCGCCGACCTGCTCCAGATCTGACCGCAGCCGGCAACTCTCCTCGCGCAACGGGTGAAATCCGGGCGCACGTGACGGATCTCTCGCTGGCAGCGCCGGAAACTCTGCCAAGCTGGGAAGGTTCGGAACTCGGGCTCGCGCGGCGAGGAGTGAACGGCAAGTGCAGGTCGATGACCGCCCCTTCGAACTGAGAACCGTTGCGCTCGCGGCATTCGGGCCGACCCTGCTCTTCGCCATCGGCGAGGGCGCCATCATCCCGATGATCCCCCTGGTCGCCGCCGACCAGGGCGCGAACCTCGGGGTGCTCGGGCTGATCGCGGCGATGCTGATGGTCGGCGAGCTGATCGGCGACGTGCCCAGCGGAGTGCTCGTGCACCGGCTCGGCGAGCGCACCGCGATGATCGGTGCCGCGATCGTCTCGGTGCTGGGCCTGCTCGGCTGCTACTTCTCCACGGATCCGTGGATGCTGGGCGCCTGCGTGTTCGTCGTCGGCCTGGCCACGGCGGTCTTCGCGCTGGCCAGGCACGCGTTCATCACCACCACCGTCCCGCTGCGGTACCGGGCGAGGGCGTTGAGCGTGCTCGGCGGGCTGTTCCGGGCGGGGTACTTCATCGGCCCGTTCCTCTCGGCGCTCGTGCTGCTGGCGACTCCGGACAAGCGCGCGGTCTTCCTGCTGCACATCGGATTCGCCGCGGCCGCGATCATCCTGCTGCTGTGCACGAAGGACCTCGGCTCCGCGGAGAAGGACGGCGTCGAGCAGTCGCACCAAGGTCTGGTCACCACGCTGGTGGAGCACCGCGGCGTGCTGGTGCGGATGGGAACCTGCGCGGCCCTGATCGGCGGACTGCGCGCATCGCGGATGGTCGTGCTGCCGCTGGTGGCCGTGGCCTCCGAGCTGCCGCCGTCGACGACCGCCCTGATCATCGGCATCGCCGGCGGGGTCGACTTCGCGCTGTCCTACAGCTCCGGCCAGATCATGGACCGCTTCGGCCGGATCTGGGCGGCGGTGCCGTCGATGGTCGGCCTGGCGGTGGGCCACCTCCTGCTGTTCGTCGTGACCGATGTGCCCACTTTCGCCGCTGTCGCAGTGCTGTTGGCGCTGGCGAACGGGACCAGCTCCGGAATCCTGATGACCCTCGGCGCCGACCTGGCGCCGCAGCCGGGCCCGGCGCCGTTCCTCGGAGCCTGGCGCTTCACCGCCGATTTCGGGCAAGCGGTCGGCCCGGTCACCATCTCCGGCCTGACCGCGCTGCTGGGCGTCGGCCTGGCCGGAGCGGGCATGGGAGTGCTCGGCCTGCTCGGTGCCGGTCTGCTGATGCGCTACGTGCCCCGCTACGTCCCGCGGGGGAGCGGCTGAACCCCCGTGCGCTTGGCCACATTCCCCGCGTGGCGGAGTGAACCCCGGCTACTCCGGATGATCGAATGTCCGGAGCGCTGTCGTCGAACCGGGAGAATGCCATGAGCGGGGCTGTTGCGAAGAAATCGGCGTGGACGTCGGTCGTGGCGGCCGTGCTGCTCGCCCTGATGTGGGTGGTGTTCGAGTCCGGCTTGCTCGACGCGCGCGGCAGCAGCCAGCCCACCGGCGCGGCCGCCGACCAGCTCGAGCAGCTGAAGGTCGCCCCGGCCGGATCGATGGACGGCTACTCGCGCGAGCGCTTCAAGCACTGGACGTCGAAGCCGGAAGCCGGGAAGAACTGCAACACCCGGGAAGCGGTGCTGGTCCGCGACGGCGAGAAGGTGCAGACCAACAACTCCTGCGAAGCGGTCTCCGGCAGCTGGACCTCGGTGTACACCGGCGACAAGCTGACCAAGCCCTCGGACATCGACATCGACCACATGGTCCCGCTGGCCAACGCCTGGCGCAGCGGTGCGAACAAGTGGGACGACGCGCGGCGCGAGCAGTTCGCCAACGACATGGACCTGCCGCAGCTGGTCGCGGTCGACTCCAGCTCCAACCGCAGCAAGGGCGACCAGGACCCGTCGACGTGGAAGCCGACGGAGAAGGCCTGGTGCGACTACGCGACGAAGTGGGTGACGGTCAAGAACGGCTACGGCCTGACCGTGACCGAAGCGGAGAAACAGGCGCTCAAGGAAATGCTCGCGACCTGCTCCTGACCGCGCGAACCCCGGCGATGACCAGGACGCCGCCCAGGATCAGCGCGCAGCCGACGAGTTGGAGCGGTGTCGGACGTTCGGCGAGCACCACGGCGCCGAGGACGAGCGCACCGACCGGGGTGAGCAGGAGCAGGACGGCGCCGACCTGGCTGGACAGGTGCGGGAGGCACACGGCCACCAGCAACCAGCCCAGGACCTGTCCGCACACCGCGACCAGCAGCAGCCAGCCGACCGCAGCCCAGCCGGGGAACAGGTCGACGCCGGTCCACACCGCTCCCAGCACTGCTGACACCAACGCGGCCGAGGCCATCATCGCCAGGTAGGACCGCACGGTCTGACCACGACGTCCCGAACGGCGCAGCAGGAACAGGAATCCCGAGTAGCAGAGCGCGGCGAGCGCCGCGTGGATCGTCCCTGCCACCGGATCCGCGCCCGTGCCACCGCCGTCCAGCAGGCCCGAGGTCAAGACGACTCCGAGCAGCACGACGGGCATCGCGAGGAGGTAGCGCCGAGTCACCGGCTCGCGATCCACCAGCCACGCCAGGGCGGGAACGAGAACGACCTGCAGGTTGACGATGACCGCGCTCAAGCCCGCGCCGACCTCGGCGATGGCTTGCGTCCAGAGCAGCATGTCGACGCTGAACAACGTCCCGGCGGCCAGGGCCAGACCTGGTCTCCGCTGCGACGGCGGGGTTTCCCCGCGGCGCTCCCGAAACGCCAGCAGGGCCAGGAAAGGCAGCGCGAGGGCGCACCGGTAGACCGAAGCAGTGCCCGGAGAGGTGCCCGACAAGCTGACGAACACCCCCGAAGTCGCGACGAAGAGCGCGCCGACCGCGGTGCCCAGCCAAGGGGCGCGGTGCTTCGGCAGGTGGTCGGTGGCGTGGATCAACCGGGACAACTTTCGGAAGGAGTGCCCGCAGCGACCTCTTCGCCGGGCGGTCGTGCGGAGGACGGTAGGACCAACGCCGCTGGTCCCGCCAGCGATTTAACGGGCACGCGCCCGCAGCGGGGTTCCGCCACCCGCACCGCAATGCGGGGTGGGCGCGGAGGCAGGCTTTAAGCTCGGGGCATGGCGAAGTACTTCGACGTGCACCCGGACAACCCGCAGAAGCGCTCCATCGGGCAGGTGGTCGACATCCTGCGCGAGGACGGGTTGATCGCCTATCCGACGGACTCCTGCTTCGCCCTCGGGGCGCAGCTGGGGAACAAGGAGGGCATGGAGCGGATCCGCTCCATCCGGCACCTCGACGATCGGCACCACTTCACCTTGGTGTGCCAGAACTTCGCCCAGCTGGGCCAGTTCGTGATCATCAACAACGCGGTGTTCCGCGCCATCAAGGCCTCCACACCGGGCAGCTACACCTTCATCCTGCCCGCCACCAAGGAGGTACCGCGCCGGCTGCTGCACCCGAAGAAGAAGACCGTCGGCGTCCGCATCCCGAACCACGTGGTGGTCCAGTCGCTGCTGGCCGAGCTCGGGGAGCCGATGCTGTCCAGCACGCTGCTGCTGCCGGGGGAGGAGGAGCCGATGACCCAGGGCTGGCAGATCAAGGACGAGCTGGACCACGTGCTGGACGCGGTGATCGACTCCGGCGACTGCGGCACCGAGCCGACCACGGTCGTCGACTTCTCGGGCCCGGAACCCGAGGTCGTCCGCTACGGCGCGGGCGATCCGTCCCGCTTCGAATGATCACCGCCCCCGTTTCGCCAAGAGCTGAACACCCGCGGTTCACCCGGTAGGCGGTCGACGCGACCGGATCCGGCTCGAAGGGGTCGGGAAACCCGAGGTCGCCGACGGGCGGGGTGGGTTGTCGGCTGCGACACGCTGGTGGAAATGGCAGGGGCGCGATCTTGATGAACCGTGTAGTGTCGGCACTGGTCGTATTTTTCTGGGGTCGTGTTCGCGCACACTCGCAGGATGGTGATGCGGGCGTGCTGCTATCTGGTTGTAGCTGGAGTAGTCGCCGTTCGAGATCCGCGACCCAGGTGGTCACGCAGTGTGACTGCCTGATGTAGTACCGGCTCCCAGAAGGAGAGAAGAGCATGGCACAGGGAACCGTGAAGTGGTTCAACTCGGAGAAGGGCTTCGGCTTCATCGCTCCGGACGACGGTGGCCCGGACGTGTTCGTCCACTACTCGGCCATTGACTCGCGCGGCTTCCGCACCCTCGAAGAGGACCAGAAGGTCACCTACGAGGTCAGCCAGGGCCCGAAGGGCCCGCAGGCCGCGGACGTCCGCACGGTCTGAGAACGGTGAGCCAGCTCGTTCCGCTACCACGGCACGGGCCAGCTTGACCGCAAGTCGATGAAAGCCCCGCACTCCGGTGCGGGGCTTTCTCGCGTTACCGGCCCCGGTGGCTGATGTGCGGGGCGGTGCGGCTGCGAGGGTGGGCTATGCACCTGCGGCGCATACAAGCAAAAGATCAAGACCTTGGTCGGCGGCGTTCGCGGTGGGCTGCGAACAGGGACGTTGCGAGCAGGATTGCCGCCAGGGCTGCGATGGACAGGCCCATGTGGTGCAGGCCGATGTCGTCGGCGTGGTCGCCGATCACGAGCGCGAGGAGCGCTGCTGCCAGGTTCGCCCCGACGTACTGGGAGGTGCGGTAGAGGCCGGAGGCCGCTCCCATCCGCTCCGCCGGGGTCACCGCGTACATCGCCTGCTGGTTGCCGATGTTGTTGAAGCCGTTCGGGACGCCGAGGACCGCCGCGATCAGGAGCAGCAGCAGGATCGGGGAATCGGCTCGCGGAACGGTCAGCAGCAGGCCTCCGACGCACAGCGCGGCGGTGCCGGCGATCAGCGCTGCGCGTGGGCTGCGGCGTCGCTGCAGCCGGTTCGCCAGGAGCGTCGAGACCACGCCGACCGCGGAGATCGGGAGGACCACCAGGCCGGCGCCGACCGGGCCGAGGTCCCGGGTTTCCTCCAGCCACTGGGGGAGGCCGTAGAAGACGCAGTAGAACGCCGTGTAGGTGACGATCGTGCGCACGTAGGTGAACGACAGCGCGCGCTTGCCCAGCAGTCGCACGTCCAGGAACGGGTCGCGAACGCGCAGGCACCACCACGCGGCGAGAGCGGTAGCGGGCACCGCGACCGCCAACCACCACCACTGGGGGACGTCGGCCAGCGAGAGCAGCCAGAACATCAACGCGGTGATCGCCGCCGCGAACAGGACGATGCCGATCGGGTCGATCTGCCGCAGCGCGGTGAGACGTCCGCGGCCGCGCTGCACCGGTGGGTCCGCCGGTCCGCGCCAGATGATCACCAGGGCGCCGATCAGCGTCAGGGGCACGTTGACCCAGAAGACGCCGGACCAGCCGAACACGCCGACCAGCAGACCGCCGAGGGTGGGGCCCAGCGCTGCCGTGACCTGCGAGCAGACCGCGATCGCGGCGAGCGCGTTGTTCGGGCGGGCGCGCAGCTGGTCCGCGGCGCGGCGGATCATCGCGACCCCGCACGGGTACTGGGCCGCGGTGCCGATGCCGATGAGGATGCGGCAGACCACCAGCGTCGCGATGTTCGGCGCGAACGGGGCGATCGCCGAGGTGATGCCGACCAGTAGCAGCCCGGCGAGGCTGGTGCGGCGGGGGCCGAGGACGTCGGCGATGCGCCCCATCGCGGGAGCGGCCACCGCCGTGGCCAGGTAGAGCGCGGAGACCAGCCAGGTCACCGAGGTGCCCGCGTCGAACACGTCGCGGATGCTGACCAGCGCGACCGCGATCATCGAGGAGTTCAGGGGCTGCAGGATGGTGCCGAAGGCGATCGGCGTGACGAACTTGCCGGGCAGTTCGCGCGCCGGGGAATCCGCAGCGCTTCGTTCAGCGTTGCTGTCCTTCTCCGGTGAGGTTTCGTGCGTTCGCGTCATCGTCGGTACTCCTGCGGCGAGCGGTCAGGAGTCGGCCAGCCGGTCCAGCAGCCGGGCCGCCAGCACCAGCAGGTCCTGTTCCACATCGCTGAGTTCGGTCATCGCCTGGGCCAGCCACGCCTCGCGCCGGTCCCGGTCCTGCTGCACCCGCTCGCGGCCGGTGTCGGTGATGCGGATGATCGCGGCGCGGCGGTCGTCCGGGTCGGGTGCGCGTTCGGCCAGGCCAGCGGAGATGAGGTGTTGCACCATGCGGGCCATCGACTGGGGCGTGACCCGTTCGGCGACGGCCAGCCCGCTGGTGGTGGCGGGCCCGTCGCGCTCCAAGCGGCCGAGCACCGCCATCCGGCCGAGGGTGAGCTCGCCGGGGTCGCGCTCGGAACGCAGCCGTCGCGCCAGCCGCATCACGCCGGTGCGCACTTCGGCGGCTGCGTTGGCGACCCCGGCGGTGTTCTCGGTGGCGGGGTCGTCGCGGCTCATGTGTTCAGCATAGCTGTCTTTATTATCGATGCGAACGACCGCCCGGGTGTCCTCGCTCGCTGCTGCTAGCGGACGCGGCGCAGGCGCGCGGCCACGTGCGGGGTCATGGCCACGCCGACCATCGCGCGGTGCTCGGCGTAGTCGAGCACGTCGTCCTCGCTGAGCGCGTAGCTGCGCTGCGCGGCCTGGACGTCCTTGGCCGTCCTGGTCCGGACGACGGAGTCGGTGGCCAGCTCCCAGCTCCGGTCCGCCGCTTCGCCGTAGAAGAGCTCCTGGATCCCGGTGCAGTGCGACAGCAGCAGCTCGAGACTCCCGTCGGGCTGCGGGCGCCACCACCCCGTCTCCCACGCGGCCGGGCGGAGCACCGCGCCGTCGGCGTCGAGCAGCCAGGCGCGCGCTTCGTGCCGCAGGAACGGCCGCCCGTCGTGGGAGATCGTGAGCTGCTGGCCGAACCGGTACGGCCCGTCGATCGTCGGGTAGTCGACCTCGCCGCCGCCGCGCCACACACCGACCAGGGCGCGCAGCGGCCGGCACGCGTCGTGCAGCGGTGGGCCGGTGGTCAGGTCCGCGGTGTCGGCGGGGATGGGCGGTGCGGCGAGGTCGTCAGGGGTACCCATGCGTGGCAGCGTAGGTGGTGCCCGGGTTCGCCGGGCCGATCCCGGAGGCGTTGATCTTCCCGGCGCCGGGTGGTGGGATCGGGAACCGGGTCTTCGGAGGTGCGGATGACGAACGTCGAGTCGCGGCTGGACCACCTGGTGTACGGGGTGCCGGACCTGCTCGCCGGGGTGCGGGCGGTCGCGGACCTGCTCGGCGTCGCCCCGGTGCCGGGCGGTCGCCACCCGGCCAACGGCACGCAGAACTACCTCGTCGGTCTCGGCGGCCGGGCCTACCTGGAGATCATCGGCCCGGACCCCGAGGCGACGCGCCCACCGACCGTGTTCGGCCTGGCCGCGCTGACCGTCCCGAGCCTGGTGACCTGGGCGATCACCACCACCGACCTGGACCGCGCGGTGGCCGATGCGCGCGCCGCCGGGTACGACCCGGGTGATGCGGAGTCGATGTCCCGGCGGACGCCGAGCGGGGAGCTGCTGGAGTGGCGACTGGCCAAGCGCGAACCGAGGCCGCGCGACGGACTCGTGCCGTTCCTGATCGACTGGGGCAGTGCGCCGCACCCGGCGGAGTCGGGGCTGCCGGAGGTCCGGTTGCTGTCGCTGCGCGCCGAGCACCCGGATCCGGAAACCGTTCGAGCGGACCTGCGCGCCGTTGGTGCGCACTTGGACCTCACTCGTTCGGATGCCCCGGCGCTGCGCGCCGAAATCGAAGGCCGCGGCGGTCGGGTCGAACTGCGCTGACGTCCGGTGAACTGGCGTCGCCCTACCGCGCGGTAGTCCTCTGTGGACGGTTGCGTTGCGTGTTCGGTCTTGTGCGGGGCGGTGTGGTCGGCCGTTTCACCGGGCGTTATCGTCTTGGCAACGGCGCTGCCATCCGGCGGGTTGAGCATCGGGGTGAACCTGTTAGGCCGGGGTTTGGTGATCCGGCGCCGCGGAGAAGGGGAACTCCCATGGTGCGTGCTGTTGGAACGCTGGCCGTCGTCGGTGCCGGTGTTGTCGGTTTCTGGGTCGGCTACTTGTTCGACGTGCGCCGCCACTCGACCAGCGCCGAGCTCGACCAGGTCGCCGCCTGATCCCCTTTCCGTCTCAAGTGGACGGTTCCGCTCGCCGGAGGGTGCGCCGGATGAGCTCGCGGAGCCAGTCGGTGCCGGGCGCGGGCAGCGCTCGCCGGTAGGTGTAGAGCGAGACCTCCACCGTCGGAACGTCGAACGGCAGCTGGAAGGTCGCCACCTGCGATGAGCGGGTGAACAGCTCGGCCACTCCGCCGGGCACCGCCGAGAGGTAGTTCGTCCGCGCCAGCAGTTCGGGCAGCGCGGTGAAGTGCGGTACCCGGGCGGCGACCGCGCGCCGGTGCCCGAGGCGGGTGAGCTCCACGTCGGCGTCGACGTGCCCGGCCGCCGGGTCGACCACGATGTGCCGCTCCCGCAGGTAGTCCTCGAACGTCGGGCGCTCGCCGATGCGCGGGTGCGCCCGGGCGCGCAGACCGACGTAGTGCTCTTGGAAGAGGGCGTCGCGCCGCAGGTCCGGGGCGTCGATGCGGGGCGTGCAGATCACGGCGTCGGCGCGACCTTGGCGCAGGTGCTGCGGGGCGGCGGTCATGTCGAGCGGCAGCACCTCGACCGCGCAGTTCGGTGCGTTCCGCTCGAGGCGGGCCAGGACCGGCGGCAGCAGGCTGATCTCGCCGAGGTCGGTCGCGCAGATCCGGAACGTGCGTTCCGAGGTGGCCGGGTCGAACCGGCCCGCGCCCGACACCGTGTCCTCGATGACCTCCAGCGCCTGCTGCAACCGCGGGTACATGCGCTCGGCGATCTCGGTCGGGGCGAGGCCGTCGGGGGAGCGGGCGAACAGCTCGTCGTTGAACTGGCGGCGCAGCCGCCGCAGCGCGTGGCTCACCGACGGCTGCGTGATGAACAGCGCCTCGGCCGTCTTGGTGACGCTGCGCGTCTCGTAAAGGAGCACGAACGTCTTCATCAGGTTCAGGTCCACGTCGACCACGCAGCGAGAATAGATCTGGGCCATATCCGGATCAACAACATTCATTAGGCCTATGAGCGCTGCGCTCCCTATGGTGGCGGACATCACCGACACGGGGAGCGAACATCCATGGCCGACGTGCGCGACGTGACCTACGACCTGCTGCGATCGCATGACTTGACGACGATCTTCGGCAATCCGGGCTCCAACGAGCTGCCGTTCCTGGCCGGGATGCCGGAGGACTTCCGCTACGTGCTGGGCCTGCACGAGGGCGCGGTGCTGGCGATGGCCGACGGCTACGCGCTGGCCCGCGGCAGCTCCGCGCTGGTCAACCTGCACGCGGCGGCCGGAACGGGCAACGCGCTCGGGGCGCTGACCAACTCGGTCTACTCGCACAGCCCGCTGATCATCACCGCCGGGCAGCAGGTGCGCTCGACCATCGGCCAGGAGGTCATGCTGGCCAACGTCGACGCCGCGGAGCTGCCGAAGCCGCTGGTGAAGTGGAGTTGCGAGCCGTCCTGCGCGCAGGACGTGCCGCGCTCGATCAGCCACGCCATCCACATCGCGAACCTGCCCGCCAAGGGACCGGTGTACGTCTCGGTGCCCTACGACGACTGGGCGCAGGAAGCACCGGACGGGGCGCAACACCTGCTCGCGCGCAAGACTGCCAGCGCGGGGGCGCTGAGCGAAGCGCAGCTGGCCGAGCTGGCCGAGGCGCTGGACGGCGCGCAGCGTCCAGTGCTGGTGCTGGGCCCGGAGGTCGACGCCGAACACGCCAATGACGACGCAGTGCGCCTGGCCGACCGGTTGGGCGCGCCGGTGTGGATCGCGCCCTCCGCGTCGCGCTGCCCGTTCCCGACCCGGCACCGCAGTTTCCGCGGCGTGCTGCCCGCTGCGGTCCAGGGCATCACCGACGCGTTGCGCGAGCACGACCTGATCCTGGTGGTCGGAGCACCGGTGTTCCGCTACCACCAGTTCGTACCCGGCGAGTACCTGCCTGCAGGTGCGCGGCTGGTGCAGCTGACCAGCGATCCCGGCGAAGCCGCGCGCGCACCGATGGGGGAGGCGCTGGTCGGCGACGTCAAGGACGCGTTGTCCCGGCTCTCCGGTGCGGTCACCCCCGGCCTCCGGCCCGAGCTGCCGCCGCTGCCGGAACGGCCGCCCGCGCGGACCGCCGGCGAACGGCTGCACCCGGAGGAGCTGTTCGCGCTGCTGCGCGAGCACGCCCCGGAAGATGCCGTCTACGTCAAGGAATCCACCGCGACCACCGGTGCTTTCTGGGCGCAGATGGACCTCTCCGCGCAGGGCAGCTACTTCTTCCCGGCCTCCGGTGGGCTCGGCTTCGGGCTGCCCGCCGCCGTCGGGGCGCAGCTGGCGCACGACGAGCGCCAGGTGATCGGGCTCATCGGCGACGGATCGGCCAACTACGGGATCACCGCGCTGTGGACCGCTGCGCGGTACCGCATCCCGGTGATCGTCATCATCCTGAAGAACGGCACCTACGGCGCGTTGCGCTGGTTCTCCAAGGTCCTCGACGCCGGTGAGGTGCCCGGCATGGACGTGCCCGGCATCGACTTCGCGCAGATCGCCAGGGGGTACGGCGTCGACGCGACGTCGGTGCGCACCGGTGCGGAGTTCGCCGCTGCGTTGAAGAGCGCGCTCGGCGCGGGCAAGCCGGTGCTGATCGAAGCGGAAACCGAGCTCACCGAACCCTGACCGGCCCTCCCCGACGAAGTGGAACCGGAGGAACCCAGTTGCCCCAGCACACCGCGGGGGCCGTGGTCGGCGCTGCCCGGCTCAACGGCTTCCACCTCAAAGTCCTGACCCTGTGCTCGCTGCTGATGATCGTCGACGGCTACGACATGGTCAGCTACGGCACCGTCATCTCCCAGCTGATGGACGAGTGGCACATGGACCCGGTCGCCGCCGGGACGCTCGGGTCCGTCGCGCTGGTCGGCATGCTCGTCGGCGGGCTGTTCATCTCGCCGCTGGCCGACCGCCACGGGCGGCGGCCGCTGATGATCACCTGCGTGACCATCGCCAGCATCGCCTCGTTCGGCTGCGCGTTCGCCACCGGCCCGGAGGTGCTGGGGGTGCTGCGGTTCGTCGTCGGGGTGGCGCTGGGCGCGCTGGTGCCCAACTTCACCGCGCTGGCCGGGGAGATCGCACCGCGCCGGGCGAAGGCCCTGTTCGTCACGCTGGTGTCGTCGTTCTACTCGGTGGGCGGCATCGGTGCGGCGGTGTTCGCCATCTACATCGAACCGGTGTGGACCTGGCGCGGCGTGTTCTACGTGGCGGGCCTGCCGCTGCTGCTGGTGCCGTTCCTGCTGCGCCACCTGCCGGAATCACCGGACTACCTGGCCGCCCGCGGTGACCGGGAGCGGTTGCTGGTGGTGCTGCGCCGGATCGCCCCGGAGCGCGACGACCTCGACGAGGTGTCGCTGGACCGCCGCTCCGGGCAGGCCGATGTCGGGCTCCGGCAGCTGTTCACCGGTGGGAACGCGCTCAACAACGTGCTGATCTGGGTGTTCTTCGCGATGTGCATGCTGCTCAGCTACGGGCTCAACACCTGGCTGCCGAAGCTGATGCAGACCGCGGGCTACCCCCTGGGCTCGGCGCTGTGGAACCTGGTGGTGCTGAACCTGGGCGGCATGGTGGGTGCGATCGTCGGCGGTCGGGTGGCCGACCGCTGGACCTACCGCGGCACCCTGGTGCTGTACTTCGCGCTCGCCTCGCTGTCGCTGATCGGGCTGTCGTTCAACCCGAATTCGTTGGTGCTCAACACCTTGCTGTTCATCGCAGGGGCGGCGACCGTCGGCGTGCTGGCGATCATCCACGCGTTCGCGGTGGAGTACTACCCGGCAGCGGTGCGCTCGACCGGCGTCGGCTGGGCGGCCGGGATCGGCCGCATCGGCGCCATCGGCGGACCCGCGCTCGGCGGCGCGCTGCTGGCGCTGGAGCTACCGTTCCAGCAGAACTTCATCGCCGTCGCGGTGCCCGGCGTGATCGGCGCGATCGCCGTCGCGATCGTGGCCAAGAAGGAGTTCCGCCTCCCCGAACCGCAGCGGACCTCCGCACAACCCTGAAGAAAGGTCGATGCATGACGATCCTCGACGCCGAACGCTGGTCCAAGCAGGTGTTCACCGGGCGTTGGACCCCGGCCGGCGGCACGCCGACCGAGGTGGTCGAGCCCGCGACCGGGCAGCAGCTCGGGCACGTCGGCTGCGCCACCCCGGCCGACATCGCCGCGGCCTGCTCGAAAGCGGCTGCGGCGCAGCGGGATTGGGAGGACAAGCCGTTCGAGGAGCGGGCGGCCGTGCTGCGGCGGGCCGGGCAGCTGTTCCTCGATCACGCCGAAGAGGTCCGCAGCTGGCTGATCCGCGAGGGCGGTTCGATCCCGCCGAAGGCCGACATCGAGGTGCGGACCGCGGCCAACGAGTGCTTCGAAGCCGCCGGGCTGACCTCGCACCCGGCGGGATCGCTGCTGCCGTCGGCGGACGGCCGGCTCAGCTTCAGCCGGCGGGTCGCGGCCGGGGTCGTCGGGGTGATCGCGCCGTTCAACTTCCCGCTGATCCTGTCGATCCGCGCCGTGGCACCGGCGTTGGCGCTGGGCAACTCGGTGGTGCTCAAACCCGACACGCGAACCGCGGTGTGCGGTGGCCTCGCGCTGGCGGCGATCTTCGAAGCGGCCGGGGTGCCGGAGGGCGTGTTCCAGGTGCTGCCGGGCGGGGCCGACGCGGGAGCGGCGCTGGTGGCCGACGAGCACACCCGGGTCATCGCCTTCACCGGATCCACCGCGGCCGGTCGCAAGGTCGGGGAGGCCGCTGCCGCGCACCTCAAGCGCGCGCACCTGGAGCTGGGCGGCAACAACGCGATCATCGTGCTGCCCGACGCCGACATCGCCGCTGCCGCGTCGGCCGGTGCGTGGGGCTCCTTCCTGCACCAGGGGCAGATCTGCATGGCCGCCGGGCGGCACCTGGTGCACGAGTCCATTGCGGACGAATACGTCGCGGCGCTGGCGGAGAAGGCGCGCACCCTGCCGGTCGGGGACCCGAACACCGCGGAGGTGGCGCTGGGGCCGATCATCGACGCCAAGCAGCGCGACGGGATCCACCGGTTGGTCACCGAGAGCGTGGCCGCCGGCGCGGAACTGGTCGCCGGTGGTGAGTACGACGGGCTGTTCTACCGGCCGACCGTGCTCGACCACGTCAAACCCGATACACCCGCGTTCAGCCAGGAGATCTTCGGCCCGGTCGCGCCGGTCCTCCGGTTCAGCACGGTGCAGGAGGCGATCTCGATCGCCCGCGACACCGAGTACGGGCTGTCGCTGAGCGTGCTCGGCGGGGACGCCATGCAGGCGTGGGAGATCGCCAAGCAGATCCCGAGCGGTCTGGTGCACGTCAACGACCAGACCGTCGGGGACCACGCGCACATCCCCTTCGGCGGGGTGAAGGCCTCCGGCAACGGCGGCCGCGTCGGGGGAGCGGAGGCGAACCTCGAGGCCTTCACCGAAACCCAGTGGGTCACGATCCAGGGCCCGATCCAGCAGTACCCGTTCTGAGGCCGTGCGGGTCGTGAGCGCGAACGCCGGTCCTCGCGCTCACGACCGGTCGGCCGCCAGTTCCCAGTCGAGTTCCCAGACCCGGACCTCCCCGGACGTGCTGCCGGTGAGCAGGAAGCGGCCGTCGGGCGTCATCGCCAGGCAGCCGATGCCTTCGCCGTGACCGTCCAGGGAACGCAGGGGACGCCCGGAGGTGACGTCCCAGACGACAGGTGGTGTCCAGTACCCGCCGGAGACCGCGAAATCGCCCTGCGCGGTCATCTGGAGGAAGGTGTTGCGATCCCGGCCCGCACCCAGCGGGTCGCCCGTGCTGAACGACCGGACGACCTCTCCGGACGTGGTGTCCCACAACCGGATTCCCTCGGCTTCGCCGGTCAGCGCGAGGCGTCCGTCCGCGCTGAGGCACACCGCTCGCATCGTGCTCAGGAACTCGCCGCGCAGGGAGTGAGCGGGCGCAGCGCGCTCCAGGTCCCAGAGCTGCACCATGCTGCCCCTGGCCAACGCGGCGAGACGGCCGTCCCGGGCCAAGGCGATGTCGTAGACGCGGTGCGGCAACAGCGGTCGAGGCTCACCTCCGGCCAGGTCCCAGATCCGGACCCTGCCGTCGCAATGGCCGACCACGGCCTGCCGTCCGTCGGCGCTGAACCGGACCGGGGCGGATTCACCGCGCCCGGTCGGTGCGCCCAGAACCCGTTGGCACTCACCGGTTTCGACGGACCACAGGCGCACCGTGCCGTCCCTGCTGCCGGACAGGACCTGCCGGCCATCGGGGCTCAAGCAGACCGACTCGACCATGTGCTCGTGGCCTTCGAGCACTTGGGTGCAGGCGCCCGTGTCGACCGACCACACCCGCACCGTGCCGTCCCCGCTGCTCGACACGGCGAGGCGCCCGTCGTCGGACACGTCGACGGCGCCCACGTGGTCGCTGTGCCCGCGGAGGACCCGGGCCGACCATGCTGCGCGCAGCCCGGTCTTCCGGGCGTGGCGGCTCAGCGCCCACCACGCGGACAGGACCTTCGGCTCCCGCTCGTAGCCGGGCGTCGTCCTGGCCCGGGTGAGCAGGTCGAGCGCTGACTGCACGCTGCCGTCCGACATCGCCTGCTCCGCCTCGGCGACCAGCGAGTCCACCCGTGCGCCCAGCCTGCTCAGCTCGGTCTCCGGGCGCGGGCGGGTCAGGCTCGGCGCGGCGTCGTAGCTCGCGGGCAACCGCCATCGCCGGACTGCTCTGTCCTGACCAGCGGAGAACCCGAACCGGCCGTCGGGGTCCAGGGTGACGGCAGCCGTCCTGCTGCGGTGGCCTTGGAAGGTCCGCAAGCATCGGCCGGTGCTGATGTCCCAGAACCGGACGGTGCCGTCGAAGGCGTCCCCGGAGAGCAGGGACTTCGCACCGGCGCTGAGCGACAGGGCGTCGGCCGTGTGCCCGGTCAGGACGCGGACGCAGCTGCCGTCGGCCAGATCCCAGATCCGGATGGTCCGGTCGTGGCTCCCGGTGGCCGCGAAGCGCTCGTCGGCGGTGACGCAGATGGCGGTGACGTACGACGTGTGCCCGGCCAGGACGTGGTGGCGGCGGCCGGTGTCCAGGTCCCACACGCCGACCGACTCCGAGCGGCTGGTCGGCCCGTCGCCGCTGCTGCCGCCGGCCAGCAGCCAGCGCCGCTGCGGGCTCAGCCGGACCAGCCGCGCGTGCCCGAAATCCGGTGCCGCGACCCACCGCTGCTCCCCGCGGACGGTGTCGAGGAACCGGAATCCGCCGTCCGAACCGGGCCAGCACGCGACGGACCGTCCTGGCTCAGGCTCACCCGGGCCAGTTGCATGCCGGAGCGCTCCACGTCCGCACCGGCGACCGCGCAGCGGCTCGAAGCGCGGTCGTCGTCGAGGTCCCAGAAGCAGACGGTCCCCTCCCGGTCCGCGGAAGCCGCGAACCTCCCGTCCGGGGTGAGGTCGACGGACTGGATCGGCTCGCTGTGACCGTTGAGGACCACCACGCAGCGCTCGGCGCCCACGTCCCACAACCGCACCTTGCCGTCCCAGGTGCCGGTCAGCGCCAGTTGCCCGTCGGGGGTGAGCGCGATCGCGGCGTCGTCGTGGAACGACGCGGGAACGCGCGCGATGCTGGCGCCGGGAGGCGCGGAGAGGACGGCCGCCCGCGAGCTCTCCAACGCGGCTGGTTCCGCCGTGGCGGGCTCACCTCGGCTGCCCAGCTCGTGCTCCGGGTACGAGGGCCACGGGAGCTGCCACTCGTCGACGCACCGGGCATCGGTGATCTCACCGGACCGGATCGCGCGCAGCGCCGCCTGGACGTCCGGCTCGTCACCCCATTCCCGCGCCACGTCCGCCAGGAGCGCGCGAGCCGAAACGAGATCGCCCCGCTCCATGTGCACCTGGGCGAGCAGGTAGCTGGCCTCCCGGGCGTCGCCCCTGTCCACCCGGAGCGCTTCCAGCTCGGCGACGAGTTCCCGGTCGGTGATGGCACCGGCCCGCCACTGCGCGAGTCGCGCGTTGTAGCGGGCTGGCACGTTCTGCGGATCTGCGGCCAACGCCTTCCGCAGCGCCTCCTCGGCTTCGCCCGGCCGACCGAGGTCCACAAGGGACAGTGCTCGGTTGTTGTACTCGTCGGCCCGCAGGTCGGCTGCCGCGGGAACCTGGCGAGGATGCGGTTCGCCCAGCACGGCTCGGTAGACGTCGGCCAGTGCGGCGGCGACCTCGGCCATCGAACCCGGCCGCCGGGCGGGATCCTGGTGCAGGCACCTCGCCAGCAGGTCGGCCAGCGCGGACGGCATGGCGGGCAGCCCACCGGCGTGACCGGTCCGGCAGCCGTCCAGCGCCGCACCCGCGTCCGGGCCGCTGTCCCAGGCAGGCCCACCGGTGAACATCTCCAGCACCGACACCGCGAAGCTGAAGACATCGGTGCGCCGCCCCAGCGGACGGTTCGCCACCTGCTCGGGCGAGGCGTACCGCAGCGTTCCGCCACCACCGCCCGGCAGCAGGACGCTGGTTCCAGGCGGGGCGTCCGGATCGAGCGCGGCCAGCTCCTCGCGCGCCAGCGCCAGCCCGAAATCGGTGATCTTCGCGGTGCCGGAGCCGTCCAAGAGCACGTTGTCCGGCTTGACGTCCTGGTGCACCAGGTGCCGGCTGTGCGCGTGCTCGATGCCCCACGCCATCTGGACGGCCGTGTCGATCACCCGCGCCAGCACCGCTCGCTCATCGCCCCGGTACAGCCGCCCGTCGTCGATCCACTCGCGCAGGCTGCCGCCCGGGACGTACTCGGCGAACACCCGGGGGACACCGCCGAGCGTCCGGACGTAGTGGCAGCCGCACACGTGCGGGTGCAACCCCAGCGCCACCCACGTCTCGGCCTCGGTGATGAACAGCTCGCGGGCGGCTTCGGTCCGGAACAGGGCCGGCCGCGGGCACTTCACCGCCAGGTCGACGTCCCACACCAGGTGCCGCGCCCGGTGGACCACACCCATGCCGCCGCGCCCGATCACCTCCGCGACCTCGTAGAGGCCGTCGATCACGTCACCGACCCGCCACTCGGACGGTGTCCCCGCGTGCTCCTGCGGCGCATCCATGCCGGCCTCCGTCGGACGTGCTGGCGGCTAGTCGACCTGGGCCACGTAGATCGGTGAGCCGAGCACCACGGACTCGTCCCCGCCGGGACCGGTGCCGTGCAGCAGCCGCTTGGCGATGAACTCGACGTTCTGGGCGGGCGTCCGGAGCTCGCGGACCGCCCGGTGCACGGCGGCGAGCGCCGAGTGGTCGGTACGGTCGAGATCGTCGCCGACCGAGTCCAGGACCAGCTCGTCCTCCAGCTCGGACGCCGTGCCCAGCTGGTCGAGGATGGCCGGCAGCAACGACGACGAGGGGCGGGCGTCGTCCACCCCCGGGACCGAACCCAGCAGGTGCCGGGCGGATCCGCCGAGCCCCACCACGTTCCGGCCGTCGCAGCCGCCCAGGAACACCAGCGACGGATCCGCCGCACCGGGCATCGACGTCCACCGCATCGGCAGCAGACCGCCGAAGAACTGGCCCGGTTCGTCGACCGTGCCGACATCGCCGTGGTCCTGCAGGTAGCGCACGACCCGCTCCAGCCGGAGGAAGCGGTCGTCGGTCGGCGCGGTGCTGCGCTTCGCCGAGACCATCTGCAGGTTCACGCCGACCTCGGTGCTGCGCTTGGCGGCGAACCTCGGGTCGATCTGCGACAGCAGCATGTCCACCTTGCTGTCGCTGACGTACAGGTAGTACCGGAACGTCATGGCCACCCCGTCGCAGACTCGGCCACGCCCGGCAGCGTGGATCCCGTTGATCAGAGTATGCCCGCAACTCCGATCAACGGGACGCGAATCGATCAACTCCGGGGTTCCGCCACCGGCACCGCGCAGAACGAGCGCGTCGGACGGGGTTTCAGCGATCTAATCGCAGGAACCCCGGCCGTTTATGGCCGGGAGGAATGCGATCCCTAGGGAGCGGTGCCCCGGCGCAGGACCCTGCGAAGTAAGACGGAGACCAGAAGTGGCTTCCCCAGAGGTATTTGCGGATGCGTTCGGGGAATTCGCGGCGCAGACGACGGGAAGAGACACCTTTGAGGCTGTTGACCAGGCGTGAGAGGGCTACTTGCGGCGGGTAGTGCACGAGTAGGTGGACGTGGTCGGTTTCGCCGTTGAACTCGCGTAGCTCCACGTCGAAGTCCGCGCAGACTTCGCGCATGATCTCTTCACACCGGGTACGGATGTCGCTGGTGAACGGACCCCTCCGGTACTTAGGGGTGAAGACCAAATGAGCATGCGGCGTGTAGACAACGCTGCGACCTCTGCGAATATCGGGATTTGGCTCCCATCGAGGTGGCATAGACCACTGCTATGGTGCGCGGTGTGAAGATCGTTGTGCAGGTGAAGCTTCTACCGGCGCCGGAACAGGCGTCGGCACTGGAGGCGACCCTGCACGCGGTCAATCAGGCCGTGAACGACGTGTCGCGGGCAGGGTTCGAAGCACACGGCCTTCACGGTGACGTGAAGCGACTGCGGTCAGCGTGTTATGCCGACCTCAAGGGGTGCGGCTTGGGTGCGCAGGCAGCGCAGCACGTCATCAAGCGTGTCGTGGACGCCTACACCACCCTGCGCAGCAATATCCGTCACGGGAACCTGGGTAGGCCGGGCTCGAAGCGACGGGTTAAGGCCGAGTCGAAGCCGGTCGAGTTCCGGCCTGATGCGGCGCACACCTTTGATGATCGGTGTTTGTCGTGGAACTACGATGCCCGCACCGTGAGTATCTGGACCATGCACGGCCGCATGAAGAACGTGCAGTTCACGGCCTCACCGCAGGATCTGAAAACCCTGGTCGAGCACCGCCAGGGCGAGTCGGATCTGGTGTTGCGGGACGGTAAGTGGTTCCTGATCGCCACCTGCGACGTTCCCGAGAAACCGCAGTTTGAGCCGGTGGACTGGATCGGGGTCGATCGGGGCATCAACAACCTGGCCACCACGTCGGACGCAACCCACTACTCGGGGCGCCGCCTGAGCCGGTATCGGCGTTGGCAGGCACGCAAGAAGGCCGAGATCCAGGCCAAGCGCACCCGCTCCGCTGTCCGCCTGCTCAAGAAGCGTGCCAAGAAAGAAGCGCGGCACGCTAAGCACATCAACCACGCGATCGCTAAGGATGTTGTGGCCGTCGCCCAACGCACCGAGCGCGGTATCGCCCTGGAGGAGCTGGGTGGTATTCGTGAGCGGGTCACGGTTCGACGCGACCAGCGGGCCGCACAATCCTCCTGGCCGTTTGCCCAGCTCGGGACGTTCATCGCCTACAAAGCGCAGCGTGTAGGTGTGCCGGTGCTGTCGGTGGACGCGGCCTACACCTCGCAGCACTGTCCGCTGTGTGGTCACACTGAGCGGGCCAACAGGCCCACTCGGGACGATTTCTGTTGTCGTCGGTGCGGTCTCGCTGGACCAGCCGACGTCGTCGCCGGGGTCAACGTGCGTGACCGCGCACGCTCGGCGTGGGTATTCGTAAACATGCCCCAACCCGCATAAGCGGGCGATGCGACCCGCACCGCCACACCCGGTGGCGACGGGAGCGCAAGCCCGGCCCAGCAGGACTGAGCCGTCTCAAAGCTCGGTCCTTCAGGGCCGAGTTGTTTACTCGAACGGCGTGCCGACGTAGTTCTCGGCGAGGAGGGTCCGGCCCGCGCGGGAGCGGGTGACCGTGTCCAGCTCGGCGAGCTGGCGGTTCAGGTCGAAACCGGTCGCCTCGGGCATGCGGTGCAGCATCGAGGTCATCCACCAGGAGAAGTGCTGCGCGCGCCAGATCCGGGGCAGGGCGGTCGCGGTGTAGGCGTCGAGCGCGGTGCGGTCGCTGTTGGCGAAGAACTCGGCCATCGCGCGGGAAAGCACGTGCACGTCGGCGATCGCGAGGTTCATGCCCTTCGCGCCGGTCGGCGGCACGGTGTGCGCGGCGTCGCCGGCCAGGAACAGGCGGCCGTGCTGCATCGGCTCGCACACGAAGCTGCGGAAGTGCAGGACCGACTTGGAGAAGATCGGGCCTTCCTTGACGTCCGCGCCCGCCACCCGGGTGTGCAGCTCCGACCAGATCCGGTCGTCGGACCAGTCCTCGACGGTGTCGTTGGGATCCACCTGCAGGTAGTGCCGCTGGACCGTCGCCGAACGGGTGCTCATCAGCGCGAACCCGTTGCGGTGGTGGGCGTAGACCAGCTCCTCGGAGGACGGCGGCGCCTCGGCCAGGATGCCGAACCAGGCGAACGGGTACTGGCGGAAGTGGTCCTGCCGGGGGTTCGGCGCCGGGATCAGGAAGCGGGTCGAGGTCCGCGAACCGTCGCAGCCCGCCACCAGCTCGCAGTCGAGCTCATGCTCGGTGCCGTCCTGGGTGAACCGGATCCTGGGCCGGTCACCGGTGACGTCCTCGACCTGCACGTCCGAGACGCCGAAGCGGATGTCGCCGCCGTCGGCCAGGCGTTGGGCGATCAGGTCCTTGAGCACCTCGTGCTGCGGGTAGATGGTCACCCCGCGGCCGCCGGTCAGGTCGGCGAAGTCGATCCGGTGCCCCTTGCCGCCGAAGCGCAGCTCGATGCCGTGGTGCACCATGCCGAGCTCCTTGACGCGCGCGCCGACCCCGGTGTCGACCATCAGGTCCACCGAGCTCTGCTCCAGCACACCGGCCCGGATGGTGCCCTCGATCTCCTCGCGGGTCCGGGTGTCGAGCACGACCGACTCCACGCCGCGCTGGTGCAGCAGGTGCGAGAGCATGAGCCCCGCGGGCCCCGCTCCGACGATCCCGACCTGGATCTGCATCGACCGATTCCTCCCTCGGACCTGCTGCGGGCGGTGCACCCCGATGTGACCGCCACCTCAGCCTCACGGTCCACGATCGGTGCGGGCCGGGCGAAGCGGAACGCCCCTTTCCGTTCACCGGAAGGCCGGATCTCGCGCCGAGAGCCGCAGTTTCCATTGAAACTGTGATCCGCCGTGGGTGGGATTCACAGTTTCAATGGAAACTGTGGTGCTGTACCAGGCCGCGGGCCGGGGCTCAGGGGAGGTTGCGGCGTTCGAGGTGGGCCGTGGGCGGGAGGGCCTGGGCGTTGGGGGAGCCGAGGGTTCTGGAGAGGCCTCGGGCCGCGGCGCGGACCGCCGGGACCAGGGTCATCGGGTCCGTTTGATCTGCGGGGACGACGATGGACAGCGCTGCGACGACGGCGTCCGAGTCGTCGTGCACCGGGGCGGCCACCGACAGCGTCGACAGCTCGATCTGGCGGTCGCTGATCGCGAAGCCCTGCCGCCGGACGTCGGCGAGGACGCTGCGCAGCTGCCGGGCATCGGCGATGGTGCGTTCGGTGAACCGCTTCAGCGGCGCGTCGAGCACCGCCTCCTGCAGTTCGCGGTCCGCGTGCGCGAGCAGCACCAGGCCGACGCCGGTGGCGTGCAGCGGGAGCCGGCCACCTGGCCGCGACACCACCGGCACTGCCTCACGACCTGAGATGCGTTCGACGTAGACCACCTCGTCGCCGTCGCGGACGCCGAGCTGGACGTTCTGGTGGGTGGCCTCGTAGAGGTCGCCGAGGAAGGGCATCGCGACCTCGCGCAGGAGCGTGCCGCGAGGGGTCAGCGCCGCCAGCTCGTAGATCCGCAGCCCGATCCGGTAGCGGCCGTCGTCGGCGCGTTCCAGCGCGCGCCAGCCGGTGAGCTCGCCGACCAGGCGGTGCGTGGTGGTCAGCGCCAGGCCGCTGTGGCGGCTGATCTCCGACAGCGTCAGCGACGGGCGTTCCGGGGAGAAGGTCTCCAGGATCCGGAACAGCCGGGACGCCACCGTCGGCGCAGCCGCATCGTCGCTCATCGCACCCCCACGCACCTTCGACCGGCCCATCTCATCACGGCGGCGGGTGGTTCGGGCGGGTCAGGCCTCGACGAACACGATGCGCTCCGGTTCGACGGTCAGGCGCAGGGTCTGCCTGCGGACCTCGACCAGGGTCTCCAGCTCGGTGGCGTGCCCGTCGGGCACGGTGAACAGGCGGTCGTCCCGGGTGTCGAGGTAGTGCGCGAAACCGCCCAGCGACACCCCGCCGGACTCCTCCAGCTCGAGGTAGTCGGCCAGCCGGCGGAACAGCTTCGGCAGCAGCACCACCTCGTCGCGCAGCTGCTCGCGGGAGCGCGCCCGCACGCCTTCGAGGGTGACGTCTTCGGCCCACAGACCGGTGCGGGCTTCGCGCGCCGCGACCGCGACCTCGGCCATCGCCTGGCGCAGGTCGGGGAAGAGCTTCGAGTAGAACGTCGGGTAGACCAGGCCGGCTGCGAGCAGCGCGTGGTTGGCCGAGTTGACCAGGCCGTCGGGTTCTAGGCGGACGTCGGCGCCGTCGGTGGAGCGTCCGGGCCGCTGACCTGGGAAGGCGAACGCGACGGCGCGGCCGTACTTGTCCGCGAACCGGGTCAGGACGTGACCGGGCACCTCCTCCGGCGTGCTGGCGGTGACCCGGCCGTTCTCGTCGCGTTCGACGCTGGTGAAGCCGAGGTGGTCCAGCAGTGCCTCACCGGCTGCGTTGGCGAGCTTGCTCGGCTGGTGCCAGAGCTCGGCACCGCGCGCCTGCGGCCGGTAGTGGGTTTCCAGCGCGTCGATGCCCTCTAATCGCAGCTGGACGCCGCCGCGGGAGTTCAGCCGCACGGACAGCCCGGCCTTGCGGAACGTCTTCGGGTCGGCGGGGTAGAAGCGGATCGAGTCGCCGTCGGGTGAGCTGCCCGCGATCCGGAAGGCGCCCTTGATCAAGGTGAAGGTCATGTCACCGACGCTAGTGACGCGAGCCCCACCGATCGGTGGTTCTCACCCGGAAAGCCCAGTGCGCACCCGCAGTTGCGGACAATTCCGACGTTCCGGGGGCTGCTGCCGCAAATTC
>NZ_JBEOVY010000008.1:0-48720 GCF_040295745.1 Saccharopolyspora sp. NPDC002686 | reverse complement strand
GCCGCCCCCGCCCCCCCGCCCCCGGTCCCCCCCGCCCCGCCCCGCCTCCCCCCGGGGGGCCGGCCCCCCCCCCCCCCCCCCACGGCCGGATCACGGTGCCACGTCGGCGTACTCGGTGCCGATCTTCAACGCGTCGATCTCGTTGACCACGTCGTCGCCCTCGGCGCCGTAGACGCCCCACTTCGGGTGGTTCTCGCTGTCGAAGGTGCGGCACGCCCAGCGGTGGGATCCGTCGGTGAACGTCTGCTGCTCACCGTCGAACCAGAACTCCACCCAGCCGCCGGTGGTCTCGTCGGACAGGTGCAGGCCGAGGACGATGCTGTGCCACTCGCCCGCTGCGATCGGGCGCTCCCAGATGATGCGGGTCTCGTCGGGTTGGCGTTGCAGCAGCGACAGCTTGCCATCGATGACTTTGAGGACGACCGGGTAGTTCTGGACGTGGCTGCCGTAGGACTTCCACTGGAAGGTGGCGTTGTTGTCGACGGTGCTGGACAGCTTGCTGCGCCAGCCCAGGTAGTAGGTGGAGCCGTTCTCGAAGTCGTACTCCTGGCCGTCGACGCTGATGCCGCGGCTCTCGCACCGCCGGAGCCCGGCGGGCTTGTCGTAGCGCCAGATCGCGCCCTGCTCCGGGTCGTCGACCGCCGTGACGCTGCCCGGATCGGCGCATTCGGAACCGATGTGCGCGAAGACGCCGGTGCCGTGCGAGGCATCGCCGTCCCACATGACCGCCGCGGACGCCGGAGGCGCCGACGCGAGCAGGAACGCCGCCGCCACCAGGGCCACGGCGGGAGTTCTCCCGACCATGATCGTTCCCTTCCGGCGGCGGAAGGCCAGATCTACCGGAACCCCAGGTCCGGCGTCCAGAGGTGTCACCCGAATCGCGCTGGTCAGGACTCGTGAGCACTTTGGGGTGCCATAGCGCCCCAAAGTGCTCACGTGCACCTACCAGGCCTAGCCCGTGACGAGGCTGAGGCCGTAGGCGTTGAGCGCTTCCTGGACCGGCTGGAAGTAGGTCGTACCTCCGCTGGAGCAGTTGCCGGAGCCGCCCGAGGTCGTGCCCTGGGCCTGGTTGCCGCTGATGAACGAGCCGCCCGAGTCACCCGGCTCCGCGCAGACGTTGGTCTGGGTCAGCCCGTAGACCGTGCCCTCGGCGTAGCGCACGGTCTGGTTCATCGCCTGCACGGTTCCGCAGTGCCAGCCGGTGGTCGAACCCGAGCGGCAGATCGACGAACCGGTCGGCGCCACCGACGCGCCGGAGACCACCCGGCCGTAGCCGTTGTACATGTTCACCAGCCCGCGCGGCGTCCAGTTGGAGTTGGCCGAGACCCAGGCGTAGTCGTCACCGGGGAACGACGAGCCCTGGAAGGTGCCCATCGAAACCTGGTTGTAGCCGGAGACCGCGGTCCCCGGACGGCCGCAGTGCCCGGCGGTGACCATGCCCGCAGCGCCGGAGGAGGTCCGCACCGGGAAGCCGACCGAGCATCGCCCGCCACCCATGTAGTAGGCGTCCCCGCCGATGAGGTCGTAGAGCGGCCGCGGCGCTTCGGCGACCTCTTCCACCCGCACCGAGTCGTCGAGGCTCCGCGCCTCGGCCAGGAAGTCCTCGGTGGCGGCGTCGCGCTGCGTGCGGTCGACCGACACCACGACGGAGTTCGACCGCACGTCCACGCGCCAGCCCGTGACCGACCGCGGCGCGGACGCGTCCATGCTGTCCAAAGTGGACTTCGTGGCGTCGAGGTCCCGCTCGCTGTTGGGCACCACCACGGCGTCCGCGCCGGCGGCGCGCGCGGCTTCCGCCGCACGTCCGTCGGTCACCGCCGCGACGAGCTTGCCGCGCGCCGCGTCGAAGTAGGAACCGGCGAAGGCCCCGCCCGTGCTGCCGCGCACGGCCTGGTCCAGCCGGATCGCCTCCGCTTCCCGCGCCAGCCGGTCGTGCGCCTGCTGCTCGGTCAGCCCGAAGTCCCGCTGCATCGCGGCGAGCAGTTCCGGGGACACCTGTTGCTCCGCGGGTGCGGCGCTGGAGGGCACCGCCAGGGCGGCGAGCGTGCCCGCCGCCAGCACCGCTGCACCCAACAACCGGGTGGTTCTGCCTCGACTCATGGTCGACTCCCTCGATCCGTTTCTGGGCAGGGATCACCCGCGCACGACCGATCGGGCCGCGATGCGCGGGAGCTGGAGCCCCGGCGTCCACCGCCGGGGACGAACGCCCGCCCGAAGAGCAGGGCGGGTGGAGCAGAGGAAGGGATGAGCCCGAACCGACCGCAGACCGCGACGATTCGTGCGAAGGACATTTAAAGAGACCGTCGCCGCAGCGGACACCACCTTTCGGGGCATCCTTGGCACCTGAATCCCGCTGCAGGACGGGCTTTTCGGCGCGGAACCGCCAGCAGCAGCACTGGCCGATGGGCCGAGCGGGGCGAAGGCGGTTCGTCGCTTCGAGCCGGGAGCGGAACCGGTGCGGGGCGGTCTCTACCATCGGCGGCGTGCGCTTCGTGCTTGCTTCCGCGTCCCCCGCCCGCCTCTCGGTCCTGCGCTCCGCCGGCATCGAGCCGCTGGTGCGGGTTTCCGGCGTCGACGAGGACGCGGTGACCGCTTCGCTGGGCGACCCCTCACCGACCGAGCTGGTCACGGCGCTGGCGCAGGCCAAGGCCGACGCGGTCGCCGCCGAGATCGGCGTCGAGGAGCCGGACGCGGTGGTCGTCGGCTGCGACTCGATGCTGCTGATGGCGCACGGCGAGATCGTCGGCAAGCCCGGCACGCCCGAGGCGGCCGCCAAGCGCTGGGCGCAGAACGCGGGCAGCAGCGGTGAACTGCTGACCGGGCACGCGATCGTCCGGCTCCAGGGCGGCGAGGTCATCGCGCGCGCCAACGGGCACCTAGGCACCACCGTGCGGTTCGGGGAGCCCAGCGAGGCCGAGCTGGAGGCCTACGTCGCGACCGGCGAGCCGCTGCACGTCGCGGGCGGGTTCACCCTCGAAGGCTTCGGCGGCTGGTTCGTCGAGGGTGTCGACGGCGATCCGTCGAGCGTGCTCGGGATCAGCCTGCCGCTGACCCGCAAGCTGCTCGCCGAGGTCGGCGTCAGCGTCGTGACGTTGTGGAGCACCCCGACTGCGGAGTGAGATCGGACATCCGGCGCCCGAGTGAATACGAACACAATTCGGTTACCCCTGGATGGGTTTCGCCGCGCGGCTGGTTACAAATGTTCGCGATGGACACCCTCCGACGGCTGTATCTGACTTCTCGCCTGCACGTCGATCTTCGACGGCAGGCCAGCTCCGTCTGTCTGTGATCGAGCGCGGCACGGCCGCTTCCTGAGATCCGCGCGCCCTCGTCTCGCGCGCGCCGCTCGAATCCGAACTGCCTTCGAACCCCACTCCGCGAATCCGGGAGACCCCTGTGTCCACCTCCGCTGGGCGATCGCGCCTGCGCTTCAACCCCAAGCTGTTCGCCGTGGCCGTCGTCGCGTCGCTGGTGCTCGGCGCTCTGCTCGGCTACATCGCCAAGCAGACCGGCGCCGAGTGGCTCACCACGACGCTGGACACCATCGGCACGACCTTCACCAAGCTGCTCACCTTCACCGTGCTGCCGCTGATCTTCACCGCGATCGTGGTGGGCATCAACAGCCTGCGCGGTCTCGGCGGCGGCCGGACCGCGGCGCGCCTGGGCGGCAAGACCGCGCTGTGGTTCGCCATCACCTCGCTGATCGCGGTGGTGATCGGCCTGGCCGTCGGCTCGGTGTTCCAGCCCGGCAAGGGCCTGGTCATCGAACCCGACCCGGAGAAGCTGCAGTCCATCGGCGAGAAGACCCACGGCTCCTGGCTGGACCTGATCAACGGTCTGGTGCCCAGCAACCTGATCAGCGCCTTCTCCGAGGGCGAGACGCTGCAGGTCGTGTTCATCGCGCTGATCATCGGCGCCGCCACCTACAGCCTCGGCGAGAAGGCCGCGCCGTTCGTCGAGTTCAACAAGGCCGCCTTCGAGGTCATCCAGCGAGTGCTCGGCTGGATCATCAAGCTCGCCCCGATCGGCACCCTCGGCCTGATCGGCAACGCCGTGGCCAGCTACGGCAACGAGTTCTTCGCGCCGCTGCTGAAGCTGATCGGCTCCACCTACGTGGCCTGCGCGCTGGTGCTGTTCGTGGTCTACCCGCTGCTGCTGGGCCTGGTCGCCAAGGTCAGCCCGGTGCGCTTCTTCGCCAAGTCCTGGAACGTGCTGCAGTTCGCGTTCGTCTCCCGCTCCTCCAGCGCGAGCCTGCCGCTGACCCGGCAGACCACCGAGGACCTGGGCGTTCCGGCGTCCTACGCGAACTTCGCGGTGCCGCTGGCCACGACCACCAAGATGGACGGCTGCGCCGCGATCTACCCGGCGGTCGGTTCGATCTTCATCGCGAACCTCTTCGGCATCAGCCTCGGCCCGGTGCAGTACCTGACGATCGTCGCGGTCGCGGTGTTCGGCTCGATCGCCACCGCAGGCGTCACCGGCTGGTTCACCATGCTGACGCTGACCACCGCCGCGCTGGGCTTCCCGCCCGAGGTGGTCGCCACCGGCATCGCCATCGCCTACGCGGTGGACCCGATCATGGACATGATGCGCACCGCCACCAACGTCGCTGGCCAGATCGTGGTGCCGACCGTGGTCGCCCGCAGCGAGGGCCTGCTCGACGACGAGGTGCTGGCCAAGCCGAGCACCCCGCTGGTCGAGAGCAAGGCCGCCGACGAGACCGAGCTCGTCAACGCCTGATCCGCTCCGCTCGGAGGGCCCCGTCGACACCGGTCGGCGGGGCCCTCCGACGTTTCGCGGAACAGTGCCGGAACCCTCCGCTCACCCGGCTCGAACGGGGGTCCGCCGACCGTAGGATGGGGGCGTGGAGAAGGGACGGCGGGGCAAGGACCTCCGCATCGGCGACCCCGAGCGCGAAGGCGCGATGCGGCTGCTCGGCGAGCACTTCGCCGTCGGACGCCTCGACGTCGCCGAGTACGACGAGCGCTGCCGCCAGGTCGCCGCGGCCCGGTTCAGCTCCGAGATCGAGGCGCTGTTCGAAGATCTGCCCGATCCCCGGCCGATCCGCGTGCCCCAGACGCCCGAGCCCCGCCCGGTGGGGATGAAGGTCGCGCTCGCGGTCGGCGTGGCGGTGCTGGCCGTGCTGCTGCTCGTCGTCGCCCGGCAGGCCGCCCTGATCGTGCTGATCCCGCTGATCGCCGTCCTCTGGTTCACCTGGCGCCGCTGAAGATCACTCGGTTCATCTACCAGGACCGCGCCGCCTCCGACCACGCTTCGTTACGGTGATGGCATGCACAGCTCGCGGATCACCGGGGCTCGGCGGTTGAGCGCGCTGCTCGCCGCCAGCACGCTCGCCCTCACCGGGTGCAGCCTCTGGCAGTCGCAACCGACCGCGGACACCGCGGCCCCACCACCGATGCCGCTGCCCACGACGAGCACCCAGCCCCCACCGCCACCACGGCCCTACGAGCTCGGGCTCGACGGCGTCGCGGCGTGCACGCTGCTCACCACCGCCCAGCGCAACCAGCTCGGCTTCGACCGCGACCCGATGCCCGACTCCGAGGCGGGTTTCGGCAACGCGGCGACCTGCAGCTACCGCAACACCACCGCCAAGGTGGGCGCCCGGCTGGCGCTGATCACCACCGAGGGCATGAGCGTGTGGACCGACGACACCGCGCAGGTGGAGGCCACCCAGGTGGTCGTCGGCGGATTCCCGGCGCTGGTCATCAAGACGCCCGGGCTCGACCTGTCCTGCAACGTGGCGGTGGACGTCGCCGAGGGCCAGCACCTCGACGTCCTGTACCGCGACGACGGCGGGCAACCGCCGTCACCGGTGGACCAGCTGTGCGCCGGAGCCCAGCGGGTCGCGGAGGACGCGGTGGTCACCCTGTCCTCGCCGGAGACCTCGGAACCCACGCAGACCAGGCAGACCACCCAGCCGCGTTGATCACGCAGTGCGATCAGTTGCCCAATGCAAAGAGTGATACTCACCGCTTATGGAGCACTCCCCAGCGTGACGATTGGTGACTACAGTGTCCGCTGGACGTTTAGTAGCTTGAGCGCTCGGGCGTTCCGCTCACCGGCCAGGTGCCCGCACAACACCTGCCCCGGCGCGCGGCCCCGCACAACCGCGCGTTCGAGCACGAGGGCCTGCACCCGCGATCAGGGCCCTTACCTGTGGGAGGGGAAAACGTGCCGCTAACTGCTCCGTGGGGCGACAGCTCGACCGAAGCCCTGCCGGGAGTGTCCGGCGGCTCGATGCAGGTCGAGCCCGCCGCCATCCCCCGGCTGGTCAACGCGCTGCAGGAATCGCTGGACGCGGTGGGCCTGCAGATCGAGCACGCCATCACCGAACTGCGCATCCGGCCGTGGGCCGGCGACCCGGTCAGCGCCGACGCCGCCGAGGAGTTCAACAAGCGCTCCCTCGGCGGCGGCGACGACGCGCTGACCGCGTTGTGCGGTTACCGCGACCAGCTGCAGGCCGCCGCCGAGTCCTTGGAGCGCGCCAACCGCCAGTACTCGACCATCGACGGCGAGACCGCGATGGGCATCGGAGGCTGCTGACCAGCGATGAGCGACCACCGGTGGCAGGGGTACCGACACCCCGAGCTGTACGCGCAGATCAACGAAGGCCCGGGAGCCGACGGCTCGACCAGCAGCGTCCGGCGCTGGAGCGAGCTGACCCGCGCGCTCGGCGACATCGACGCCGGGCTGGCTTCCGTGCTGACCTCGGCGATGGCCGGGTGGAGCGGAGCCGCCGCCGACAGCGCCCACGACGGGCTGCGGCCGCTGGGCAACTGGGCCGCGCTGGCCCAGGAGGCCACGAGCGTGATGCGCGAGCGGGCCGAGGAGCAGGCGGAGTTCATCGCCAAAGCCCGCCGCGACATGCCGCCGCCGGTGCAGGTCAGCGCGGAGGAACCGAGCGGCGCGGAAACCCTGCTGACGCACCTCTTCGGCGGGCAGACCGACTACGAGGTCCAGGAGGCCAAGCAGCACGCGGCCGAGCAGCGCGCGTTCGACGTGATGCGCACGTACGAGGCGTCGACGCAGACCAACACGACGTCGCTGGCCTCGTTCACCCCGCCGCCGCAGGTCGTCGTGGACGTCCCGCCGAGCGGAGGCTCCAACGTCTCCGCCGGTCAGCAGAACGTGACCATCAGCTGGGGTCCGGCGAACGTGCCCGCACCGCGCGGATCGACGAGCGCGACGCAGCGCACCGGCCAGCCGATCACCACCAGGTCCGGCACCACCTCGACGCGGGGCGGTGAAGGCCGGTCCGCCGGCGCGGGGCGGCCGACCGGCAACGAGCGTTCCGGCGGTGGTGGACGCGGAAAGCGTGAGCAGCGCGACGAAACCGTGGACCAGAAGGTCACGGAGAAGGTCGGCAACCGCGGCGGGTTCTTCGACCTGGCGGAGTCGCCGTCGCGACCGGTGATCGGCGGCGAACCCGGACAATGACGTTCCCCGCGACCGCCCGGCAGCTGGTCCTGTCGGCGCTGGAGTTCGACGTGCTCGTCGAGCACCTCGAGCTCGAAACCATGCCGCTGGTGCTCAAAGTCCCGTCCCCCGGCCGCACCCACACCGAACGCGCCGAGCTCGTCGACTCGGCGTGGCGCTCGCTGCACGGGCGCGGTCTCGGGCGGCCGACCGACGTCGACGCGGACCTGGAGCGGATGCTGCGCCTGCTGGCCCACCCGGACCGCGAGGTCGACGGGCGGCTCTGGCTGGACCGCAGCGTGCGGGTGCTCGCCGCGGCGAAGGGTGACGAAGCGGTCCTGGTCGTCAAGGACGGAGATCAGCTGACCTTCCGCTCGGCGTCGGCGAGCGGCTTGCCGCGCGAAGCGATCTCGGTTCTGCCCGCGCTGCCACCAGGTCCCGGGCGCTCGGTCTCGCTGCGCAGCAGCGACTTGGACGCCGCGGCGGAAGAAGCCGGCAACAACGTCGAGCAGCTGACCAGTGCTCTGCAACGCCGAGGCCTCCGCCCGGACGACGCGGAAGCCCTGACGGGCATGGTTTCCGGCGTGGGCGCTCGCGGCCAGTTCGGCGCAGCGGCCCGAGACCGCTTCGGCCGCCGGGTCCGAGCAGATCGGGTCGTCGGCTTCTTCGACACGACCCACGGCCGCTACGCCCAGCTGCGACGGGAATCCCCGTCCGGCGACGTCTGGAGCACGATCGCCCCGGTCGACGCCCGCCGCCTGACGGCCCACCTCGAAGAACTCCTCACCGAAGCGACCACCGACCGCTGAGCCCGCCGCGAACCGCAGTTTCAATTGAAACTGCGATCCGCCGTGCCTGGGTTCCGCAGTTTCAATTGAAACTGTGGTTCAGTACCACCCGCACCGAACCCCGGAACCACGACCCGACGACCCACCGCAGGACACCGGGTCAGGTCCCGAACCGCCAGGTGCTCCGGGCCGTGTCCGGTGGGTGCTCCGTTCCGGGCGCAAATTCAATGGAAATCGGAGGTCCGATTTCCATTGAATTTGCGTTGGCCCGCAACGCGATCCGGCGCCGATGCGCCGGGGAGCGGCACATCGACGCCGGGGTCAGGAGCGGTGGAGGAGGGTCAGACCAGCGGTTCTTCGATGCGCTTGCGGGCCTCCGGGGCCGCCGACCGCTTCGCGTCCGCCGCCTGGTCGTCGGGCTGGGTCTGCGAGTCGCGTTCCGCCTCGACGCGCTGCGTGTAGACCTCGACCTCGCGCGCCACCTGCTCCTCGTCCCAGCCGAGGACGTCGGCCATCAGGCGGGCCACCGGCTCGGCGCAGTCGACACCGCGGTGCGGGTACTCGATCGAGATGCGGGTGCGCCGGGTGAGCACGTCCTCCAGGTGCAGGGCACCCTCCGCGGTGCACGCGTAAACCGCCTCGGCCTGCAAGTAGTTCGGCGCGGCCGGGATCGGCTTGAGCAGCTCCGGGCGGTCGGCGGCCAGCGCCAGCACGTCGTGGATCTCCGAGCCGTAGCGGTCCAGCAGGTGCCGGATCCGGTACGGGTGCACGCCGTGCTCGGCGGCGAGCTGGTCGGCCTGGTTGATCAGCGCGTGGTAGCCGTCGGCGCCGAGCAGCGGGACCTGGTCGGTGCACGAGGGGGCCATCCGGCCGGCGATGTCCGGGGACACGGCGTCGACCGCGTCGGCGGCCATCACCCGGTACGTCGTGTACTTGCCGCCGGCGATCGCAACCAGCCCCGGGGCGACCCGCGCCACCGCGTGCTCGCGGGACAGCTTCGAGGTCTCCTCGCTCTCCCCGGCCAGCAGCGGGCGCAGACCCGCGTAGACGCCCTCGATGTCCTCGTGCTTCAGCGGGGTCGCCAGCACCGTGTTGACGTGCTCGAGGATGTAGTCGATGTCGGCCTTCGTCGCGGCCGGGTGCGCCAGGTCGAGGTTCCAGTCGGTGTCGGTGGTGCCGACGATCCAGTGGTTGCCCCACGGGATGACGAACAGCACCGACTTCTCGGTCTGCAGGATGATCCCGGACTCGGCGACGATGCGGTCGCGCGGGACGACGATGTGCACGCCCTTGCTGGCGCGCACCCGGAATCGGCCGCGGCCGCCCGACAGGTGCTGCAGCTCGTCGGTCCAGACGCCGGTCGCGTTGATCACGGCCTGCGCGCGGACCTCGGTCTCGGCACCGGTCTCGACGTCGCGGACCCGCACACCGGCGATCCGGTCGGCTTCCCGGATGAACCCGTTGACCTGCGTGGAGGTCATGACCACCGCGCCGTAGCGGGCCGCGGTGCGGGCGACCGTCATGGTGTGGCGGGCGTCGTCGGCCTGCGCGTCGTAGTAGCGGATGCCGCCGATCAGCGCGCTGCGCTTCAACGCGGGCACCATCCGGAGCGCACCGGCGCGGGAGAGGTGCTTCTGGCCCGGGACCGAGCGGGCGCCGCCCATGGTGTCGTAGAGGAACAGACCGGCCGCGGTGTAGGGGCGCTCCACGAACCGCTTGGTCAGCGGGTACAGGAACGGCACCGGCTTCACCAGGTGCGGCGCGATCCGGGTGAGCATCAGCTCGCGCTCCCGGAGGGCCTCGCGGACCAGCGAGAACTCCAGCTGCTCCAGGTAGCGCAGGCCACCGTGGAACAGCTTGCTGGAACGGCTCGACGTGCCGGCGGCGAGGTCGCGGGCCTCGACCAGCGCGACCTTGAGGCCGCGGGTCGCGGCGTCCAGCGCGGCGCCGGCACCGGTCACCCCGCCACCGATCACCACCACGTCGAACTCGTCGGCGCCCAACCGCCGCCAGTTCTCGGCCCGCTCGGCCGGTCCCAACGTGCCCTTCAGCCGGTTCTCGGTCTTGTCTTCGGACACCGCGTCCTCCTCGCTCGAATCGCGTCCCACCAGGTCTTTCAGCGGCGGCGGAAGCCGCGCGCGGGGTGGGACTCAGCTTGCTCCGCTGCGTGCACTCGCAGGCCTTCGCTCGAGGACTACCCCGGGCCGGGAAGGCGATCGCGGGGCACTGCCCGCGCCACCGCGCAAGTCACTTGCAACGCACTTTCCAACGCCCACCGCCGACGCGGGAACCGGACCTTGACGAATGGTCATCATGCCCGACCAGCACGGTCCGTGCCCGGTGCGACACCACGCGCATTTCCTGCCTGCTCGACCAGCGCACCGCGGTCGCGCAGCACCTCGATGTCGGCGCTGCTGGTCTTGGAATCGACGATGACGATGTCGAAGTCCTCGACCGGCGCGACCGCGTGCAACGCCCGCCGCTCGAACTTGGTGTGGTCCACGTAGAGCACCCGGCGCTGCGCGGAGGCGAGCATCGCCTTCTTGATCTGCACCATCTCCTGCTGCGGGTAGCAGCAGATCCCGTCGGTGACCGCGGAGACCGACATGATCGCCAGGTCCACCCTCAGGTTGCGCAGCGCGTCCAGCGCCATGCCGCCGACGAAGGCGTCCGCCCACGGCAGGTAGTCGCCGCCCACGCAGATCAGGCTGATGCCCGGCGCGTTGCGCAGCTCGTCGAACACGCCCCGGTGGTTGGTGACCACGGTCAGCGGCGCCCGTTCGGGCAGCAGCCGGGCCAGGTAGACACCGGTCGTCGAGTCGTCCAGCACCAGCGCCTGGCCGGGTTCGACCAGCTCGACGACGGCGCGGGCGAGCTCTTCCTTCTCCGCCTGGTTCTGCGGCAGCCGGTATTCCGACGCCGCTTCGTAGAGCAGTGACGACGCGGCGGAGACGTTGCCCCGGTTGCGGTGCACCAGGCCCTGCGACTCCAGGTCGGCGAGGTCGCGGTAGACGGTCATCGCGCTGGCACCGATGGTCGCGACCAGGTCGTCGATGCGCAGGGTGCCCTCGGCCATCACCAGCTCGGTGATCTTGCGCCTGCGGTCCTGCTGCTTCTCGGACGGACGCCGAGCGGACATCGTCGTCCTCCCTCTCGCTCCCACACCAAGCAACTCGATAAAAACACCATCAGAGGTGCCTTGCAACGTTGTTTTCCCCAAGTCTAATGTTACCGCAGAGTACGGAGCGGCGTCGGGTCGCGCTGCTGCCAGAACCGGGGCCGATCAGCACCCGCGCGGTCGATCCAAGGCGTTGGGCGGGACGGAGCAACCCGGTACCCACGACTGGCAGCATGCATGGACACGTGTTCACATGCGGCAGTACCGTCCCGACTCGCTCCATGTCGGACAGTCACGAAATCCCGCCTGTGCCAACGGCGGCATGAAGAGGGGACGTCAAGGATGACGACCAGTCTCGGGGAGATCTTCCTCTGGGAGTTGATGGGGACAGCGGTACTGACGTTGATGGGCTGCGGCGTCGTGGCCAACAACGTGCTGCGCAAATCAGCCGGGCACAACGGCGGTTGGTTGCTGATCAACTTCGGTTGGGGGTTCGCGGTCTTCGCCGGCGCGAGCATCGCTGAACCCACCGGCGCGCACATCAACCCGGCAGTCACCCTGGGGCTGGCGATCAACGGCCAGACGCCCTGGTCGGAGGTGCCGGTCTACATCATCGCGCAGATCATCGGCGGCACGCTGGGCGGCATCCTGTGCTGGGCCGTCTACAAGCTGCAGTTCGACACCCACGACGACCCCGCCAACACGCTGGGCATCTTCTCCACCGCACCGACCGTGCGGAACTACCCGTGGAACCTCGTCACCGAGATCATCGGCACCTTCGTCCTGGTCTTCTGGATCATCCTCAGCCCGCAGGCGGGACCCTCCGGCGCGGACGGCGTGCCCACCTTCGGCAACTCGGCGCTCGGCTACGCCGCGGTCGCCTTCATCGTGATCGGCATCGGCAACTCGCTCGGCGGCCCGACCGGCTACGCCATCAACCCGGCGCGCGACCTCGGTCCGCGCATCGCCTACGCGATCCTGCCGATCCGCGGCAAGGGCTCGGCCGACTGGGCCTACTCCTGGGTGCCGATCGCCGGCCCGATCATCGGCGGTGTGCTGGCGGGTGCGTTGGCCCTCGCACTGCCCATCGCCAGCTGACCAGATTCGTCCACATAGGAAGGTAGAAGGACAGATGGCTTCTTATGTCGCCGCCATCGACCAGGGCACGACCTCGACCCGGTGCATGATCTTCGACCACTCCGGCCGCGTCGTCGCCGTCGACCAGGTCGAGCACCGCCAGATCTTCCCGAAGGCCGGCTGGGTCGAGCACGACCCGATCGAGATCTGGACCAACACCCGGCAGGTCTGCGCCGGTGCGCTGGCCAAGGCCGACCTGGTGTCCTCCGACGTCGTCGCCGTCGGCATCACCAACCAGCGCGAAACCACCGTGGTGTGGGAGAAGGCCACCGGCAAGCCGGTGTACAACGCGATCGTCTGGCAGGACACCCGCACCGACGAGATCGTCAACGCCCTCGCCGCAGGCGAGGACGGGCAGAACCGGTACCAGCGCAAGACCGGTCTGCCGCTGGCGACCTACTTCTCCGGTCCCAAGGTGAAGTGGATCCTGGACAACGTCGAAGGCACCCGCGAGCGCGCTGAGCGCGGCGAGCTGCTGTTCGGCAACATGGACACCTGGATCCTGTGGAACTGCACCGGCGGCCCGGACGGCGGTCTGCACGTCACCGACCCGACCAACGCCTCCCGCACGATGCTGATGGACCTCGAGCGGCTGGACTGGGACGCCGACATCTGCGCCGAGCTCGGCGTGCCGATGGCGATGCTGCCGGAGATCCGCTCCTCCTCCGAGGTGTACGGGAAGTTCCGCGAGCGCGGCGTTTTCGCGGGCATCCCGATCGCGGGCATCCTCGGTGACCAGCAGGCGGCCACCTTCGGCCAGGCCTGCCTGTCGCCCGGCGAGGCCAAGAACACCTACGGCACCGGCAACTTCGTGCTGCTCAACACCGGAACCGAGCGAGTGATCAGCGAGAACGGGCTGCTCACCACGGTCGGCTACAAGATCGGCAGCAACGACACGGTGTACTGCCTGGAGGGTTCGATCGCGGTCACCGGTTCGCTGGTGCAGTGGCTGCGGGACAACCTCGGCATCATCTCCGACGCCCCGGAGATCGAGCAGGTCGCCAGCACCGTCGAGGACAACGGTGGCGCCTACTTCGTGCCCGCGTTCTCCGGTCTTTTCGCACCGCACTGGCGTTCCGACGCCCGTGGCGCGATCGTCGGCCTGACCCGCTACGTCAACCGCGGTCACCTGGCCCGCGCGGTGCTGGAGGCGACCGCGTTCCAGACCCGCGAGGTGATCGAGGCGATGAACGCCGACTCCGGTGTTCCGCTGAAGTCGCTGAAGGTCGACGGCGGCATGGTGAAGAACGAGCTGCTGATGCAGTTCCAGGCCGACGTCCTCGGCGTGCCGGTGATCCGACCGGTGGTCGCGGAGACCACGGCGCTGGGCGCGGCCTACGCGGCCGGCCTCGCGGTGGGCTTCTGGACCAGCGAGGAGGACATCCGCTCGAACTGGGCCAAGGACAAGCAGTGGGACCCGCAGATGCCTGCCGAGCTCCGCGAGAAGGAGTACAAGAACTGGCAGAAGGCGGTCTCCAAGACCCTGAACTGGGTCGAGTGAGAAACCTTCTCGCCTGACGGCGAATCAAAACGACGGCGCGGCCCGCACCTCTGCTCGAGGTGCGGGCCGCGTCTTCTTCGGTCTGCTGCGCGAAGTTCCCGACGTGGTTCCCTCCGGGGTGGATCGGAGGGAACCACGCTTCGGGAGGGGCGGAGCGCCCTGCCCCAGCGCTGCTCGCCCTCGGCAGCGCCGGACGGCGAGCCGAGGGGTGCTCGCCACCAGGACATCGGTCGCCGCCGCGAGATCGCTGCCCTTCGATCTCGTCCCTGCCGGTAAGACGTCCGGCCGAACTCGGGGTTGCTTCCCGGGTCCGGAAATCTCGGCGGAACCGTTCTCGATCTCGTTTCGTCCTACCTCCAGCTCGACACCCGCAACCGGAATCGCCGTCGAGCTCTGGGGTTTCTCTTGCTGGCGTTTTCCCACTGCGCGCGCGAAAATCCGGTTCGCCCGATTTTCGTCCATAGTGGACTTGGACGTGGAGGTTGGACGGATGAAGAGCGGGAGCAGAGCCGCAGCTCTGGTGGTGTCGGGCGTGCTGGTCGGGGCGGTCTCGGCGTGCGGGTCCGCGGACCCCGCCGTCGGTCCGGCGGAGATCGACGCGGAATCCCGGATCACCGCCCCTCCCGGATTCGACGCCGAATCCGGTTGGGAGTACAAGCCGGCCTGGATGCCCGGGCTCGAACCGCTGCCGGTGGCCACCTCGACGTCCGGGCAGATCGCCCACCTCGACCAGACCCAGGAGGGCTACGTCCTCCGGGTCCGCGAAGCCGCTTCCGGCGACGAGGTCTGGAGCAGCACGCCGTGGAAGGCGCCCGACCTGACCAAGTCCCAGCTGGCAGGTGATCCGGAGTCGTGGGACAGCGATAGGCCGATGACCGTGCCCCGGGTCATGCGCATCACCAGCGGTGGCCAGGAGTACTTCGCCGTGCTGGCCTACGGCGAGAAGCGCGCGGACCAGCTGCACGAGGCCGAAGAAGGCGTCTCGGTGTCCTTCTACCCGGCCGCCAGCTCCGGAGACTCGGTCGCCCCGGTCTCCTCCGCCGACCTGACCGAGGCCAGCGAATCCACCGATCTGCGGTCCACGCCGACCGGCCTGCTGGCCCAGGCCGACGCGACCTCGTGGCTCGTCGACCCGGCCACCGGCAAGACGACCGAAACCCCGGCCGCGTCGGAGGAGTGGGAGGACGACCCGGTCTTCCCCACGTCGAAGGGCCTGGTCCACAAGGGCCGCAGCGGCGGTTTCGGCATCCCCGGCGGCTGGCGCAGCGACCAGGTGGCTCCGCCGGGCGTTCCGGCGACGCTGGGCGACCCGTCCGAGGAAACCTGGTTCTCCACGGCCCCGGAGACCGACTACAACGGCGACATCAGCGGCGCGGTCGAAGGCCATCTGCTCGCCAAGTGGACCAACCCGGACACCAACGACGTCATCACCGCGGTGCACGACGCGGAAACCGGTCGGGTCGAAGCGACTGCCCCGTGCGATGTTTCGGCGGTGTGGGGCGTCGACTTCCAGGTCCCCGAGTCGGTCACCTCGGACCTGACCCCGGCGCTGTCCCCGAACGGCCAGTACCTGGTCGCCGAGGGCGCGCTGTTCGACCTCAAGTCCGGCAAGGGCTTCTGCTCCGACAGCGACGAGAAGGCCAAGGAGATCAACCTGATCTCGGTCGGCGACGACGGCACCGCCTACGGCTGGGCCGAAGGCGATGACGACGACTCCCCCAAGACCCCGGTCTCGGTCACCGCGCAGGGCAGCACCGCGCTGCCCCCGGAGACCCGGATCCCGGCCGCGGTGCTCGGCGACACGGGCGTCTTTGCCTCCGACCCCGGCCAGGACGCCGCCGGCTTGGTCGTCATCTCCAAGAACGGCTGATCGGTCGAGGTCGGGCGGCATCCCCGCTCGACCTCGCCGTGCTCAGCTGAAATCGCCGACGTGGTCGGCTGCCCACTCGGGGAAGGTCCGGGCCTGGCGCCCCGTCACCTGCTGCACGGTCGGCACCGGTGGGGCCGGGTTCTGCCCCGCTGTCGCCCGGTAACCGACCAGGGTGTCCGCAATTGCTTCCGGCGTCCCCTGGGCAACCATGCGGGCCTTCGCCTGCTCCGGGGTTTCCTCCTCGAAGCGGACGTCCCGGCCGATCGCGTCCCCGATCGCGCGCACCTGGTCGGCGAGGCTGATCAGCTCCGGTCCGGTCAGCGGGTAGGCCTTCCCGGCGTGCCCGTCCTCCAGCAGTGCGGTGACCGCGACCGCGGCGATGTCGTCCTCGTGGATGGGCGCCTGCAGCGCGCCGGGGAACGGTTCCCGGACCGCGCCCTCCGAACGAATCGACTCCGCCCAGGCCAGCGCGTTGGTCGCGAACGCACCCGGCCGCACGAACGTCCACTCGAAGCCGTTGTCCTCGATCGCCTGCTCGATCAGCCGGTGGCGCTGACCGATCGCGTTCTCCTCGCCGAACTCCACCGCCAACGACGACAGCAGCACGACCCGCCGGACACCAGCGGCCTTGGCCTGCTCGACGAACGTCGCAGTGCTTTCCGGAACCGGGAACAGGAAGACCCGGTCGACCCCGTCGAGCGCCTCGCGCAGCGGCTCCGCATCGCCGAGCCCGCCGCCGAACACCTCCACCCCGGCTGGCAGCCCGGCGGTTTCCGGATTCCTGGTCAGCGCGCGCACTTCCGCGCCGGAAGCCAGGAGCCGATCGACCACGCGGCGCCCGACGTTCCCGGTCGCACCCGTCACCAACACCGTCATCAAGTTCTCCTCAACCGATCGGATCAGGGCGACCACGCTAGGACCTCGAGCGCGCTGGAGGTCAAACGCCCGGCAACGACATGCCGTCCGGCAGCAGCCCGGCCTCGACCAGTTCCGCCCACACCTCGGACGGCACCGGCCGGTCGAAAAGCGCTGCGTTGCGGTGGACTTCGCCGGCCGACCTGGCTCCGACGACGACGCTGGCCACGGCCGGGTGCGCGCGGGTGAAGGCCATCGCCACCTGCGGCAGGCTGGCGCCGTGCCGGTGGACCACGTCCGCGATCCGTGCGACTTTCGCGCGCAGCTCCGGGGAGGCGGGCGCGTAGTCGAACATCGCCTCCGGGCCGAGCTCGTCGGTGGCCAGGACACCACCGTTGAACACCCCTGCAGCCAGCACGGAAACGTTGCGGCGCAGGCACGTCGGCAGCATGGTGCCGGCGGCGGACTGCTCGAGCAGCGTGTAGCGCCCGGCGAGCATCACCGCGTCCACGTCGGTCTCGGTCGCGAACCGCTCCAGCATCCGCCACTGGTTCATCCCGACGCCGATCGCACCGACCACGCCTTGGGTTCGCAGCTCGTGCAACGCCGGGTACGCCTCGTCGACCGCCTGCGCCCAGTGGTCGTCGGGGTCGTGGATCAGCACCAGGTCCACGCGGTCCAGGCCGAGCCGCCGCAGGCTGGTCTCCAGCGATCGCCGCACCCCGTCGGCGCTGAAGTCCCACACCCGCTCTCGGTCCGCGGGCACGTCGAAACCCGCCGGATCGCGGGTATTCGCGGTTCGCGGGCTCGGCACCAGCAGCCTGCCGACCTTGGTGGACACGACCAGCTCCGACCGCGGCCGCCCGGCCAACGCGGTGCCGAGACGGCGTTCGGCCAGGCCGAGCCCGTAGTGCGGTGCGGTGTCGAAGTAGCGGATCCCCGCGTCCCACGCCGCGTCCACCGCGCCGAGCGCCGTTTCCTCGTCGACCGCGCGGTAGAGGTTCCCGATGACCGCGCCGCCGAATCCGAGCGGGGACACCTCGACGTCCGAGCCGCCGAGCTTCACGGCAGCTCCCACACCTGCCGGAGACCGGTGTCCGCACCGGAGTAGTCGTCCTCGACCGCCAGCAGCTCCGACATCCGCGCCTGCCAGGCCACGTTGGCCGGGTGGTCGCGCAGCGCCCGCCGCATCGCCTGGTAGTCCTCGACCTCCACGACGTGGAACAGGTCCTGGCCGTCGCGCCAGATCCGCCAGCTGTGCACGCCGGCTTCGCGCAGCGCCGCGTCCAGCTCGGCCGGGATCACCGCGTGCACCTGCTCGTACTCGGCTTCCCGGCCCGGTGCCAGCTTGGTGCGCAAGGCGATTCGCTGCATCCGCTCCCCGTCCCTCACCCGCCGGCCCACACCGGCCCGTCGGGGTAGCTGTGCTCGCGCAGCGCCTCCGGGCGCAGCTGCGCGGAGAAGCCCGGACGCCGCGGCGCCTGGTAGTGCCCGTCCCGGATCACCACCGGGTCCACGAAGTGCTCGTGCAGGTGGTCGACGTACTCGACGACGCGGCCATCGGTGGAACCGGACACCGCGACGAAGTCGAACATCGCCAGGTGCTGCACCAGTTCGCACAGCCCGACCCCACCCGCGTGCGGGCACACCGGGACCCCGAACTTCGCCGCCAGCAGCAGGATCGCCAGGTTCTCATTGACCCCGGCCACCCGCGCCGCATCGAGCTGCAGGAAGGACAGCGCCTTGGCCTGCAGGAACTGCTTGAACACCACGCGGTTGGCGACGTGCTCCCCGGTGGCCACCCGGACCGGTGCGACGGCCGAAGCGATCGTGGCGTGTCCCAGCACGTCATCCGGGCTGGTCGGCTCCTCCACCCACCACAAGCCGAAGGGCGCGAGCTCGCAGATCCAGCTGATCGCAGTGGACACGTCCCAACGCTGGTTGGCGTCGACGGCGATGCGGACGTCCGGACCGACCTCTTCGCGCGCGATCCGCATCCGCCGCACGTCGTCGTCGAGGTCCGCGCCCACCTTCAGCTTCAGCAGCGGGAAACCCCGGTCCACCGCTTCGCGGCAGAGCCTCCGGAGCTTCTCGTCCGAGTAGCCCAACCAGCCCGGGCTCGTGGTGTACGCCGGATAACCGTCGCGGAGGAGTTCCGCGGTTCGCTCCGCGCGGCCGGGCTCCGCACCGCGGAGGATGTCCAGCGCTTCCTCGCGGGTCAGCGCATCGGTCAGGTAGCGGAAGTCGACCAGGTCGACGATCTGCTCCGGGGACAGCTCGGCGAGCAGCTGCCACAGCGGTTTCCCGGCCCGCTTGGCCTTCAGGTCCCACAGCGCGTTGATCACGGCGCCGATCGCCATGTGCGCCACGCCCTTCTCCGGGCCGAGCCAGCGGAGTTGGGAGTCGTGCACGAGTTCCCGCCACACCGAGCCGAGATCGTCCAGCACCTTGCCCAGCTGACGACCGACCACGAACGGCTCCAGCGCCCGGATCGCCGCGACCTGCACGTCGTTGCCCCGGCCGATGGTGAACGCGAACCCGTGGCCTTCGAGCCCGTCGTCGGCGTCGGTCTCGATCACCGCGTAGGCCGCCGAGTAGTCGGGGTCCGGGTTCATCGCGTCCGAACCGTCCAGCTCCCGCGAAGTCGGGAACCGGACGTCGCAGGTCCGCAGACCGGTGATCAGCGCAGTCATCGGGCCACCTCGCTTCCGCGCCAACCACCAGGTATAGCGGTCCGCGCAGGTGATGCCAAGATCACCGGGACCGCTCAGGTGAAGGTCTCCAGGAAGGTGTGCCGGGCGTCGGACGTGATGTGGGCCGACCAGAGCGCCTGCAGCGGTACCTCGATCGGCGGGGTGAGCTCGATGACCCGGACCTTCCCGTTCGCCGCCGGGCCCGGGGCAGCGGTCACGAACGCGACGTGCTCGGTTCCGAGGACCGCGGTGACCGGCGGGGTGCCCTGGATGGCGTTGCGGTGGGTGCGCGGTTCGAAGCCCGCTTTCCGGCAGCTCTCGATGAGCAGATCGGTGTACCCGGAGCGGCCCGGGTGGCCCCACACGACGATCTGCTCGTCGGCCAGTTCGGACAGCTCGACCACGTCCCGGTCGGCGAGGCGGTGCTCCGCGGCAACGGCGACCTGCAACCGCTGGTGGACCAGGGTGGCGCGGTTGAGGCCGTGAGCGGGTGCCATGGCCCGGCACAGCCCGAGGTCGAGTTCCCCGGCGAGCAGCTGCTTCTCGAGCTCGGCGGGGTAGCGCTGGTTGACGTCGGTGGCGAGGTCCGGGTGCTCCGCGTGCGCCTCGCGCAGCAACGCCGTGACTTCGTCGCCGGTGACGGCCGGGGTGTGCCCGATGCGCAGCACCTCAGATTCACCGCGACCGATCCGCCGCGCGCGCTTCAACGCGGAGCGGGCCACGCCGTCCAAAACTCGGGCGTCGGAGATCAGCGCCTCCCCGGCCGGCAGCACGGCCACCCCGGTGGTGGTGCGCTCGAGCAGGTCGACGCCGACTTCGCGTTCGAGCGCGCGGATCGAGGTGGACAACGCCTGCTGGGACAAGTGCAAGCGCGCCGCGGCGCGGGTGAAGCTGCCCTCCTCCGCCACTGCGACGAGATGTCCCAGCTTGTGCAGGTCCAAGCCCACGTCACGCCCTGCTTTCCACGCCCGATCCGGCGCCGCGGCAGTTGACGACCAACGTCACGACCAACGCCGCAGCCATGCCCACCACAGCACCACCCAGACCGATCAGCGGAGCGCTGAACGGCAGTGCCAGCACCACGACCGCACCCGCCACGACGAACCCGAAGTTCCGCATCGCGCCGGTCCCCGCGAGACGGTGCAGCAGGCCCAGCGCGACCAGCACCAGCGCGGCCGGCACCGCGATCGCGAACGCCGCCGACTGGTCGCTGATGTGCGAGTGGTGCCCTGCCGTGTCCACCGCGACTTCGAGGCCCGAGCCCAGCGCGGCGATCGCGGCGAACACCACGAAATGACCGTAACCCCAGGTCAGCGCGACGCGCAGACTGCGGAGCCGCGGTTCGCCCGCGGCGAAGTAGGTCCACCACACGACGAAGACCAGCACGAGACCACCAGCGGCGATCATGATCAACGCCGGCGAGAGCCCGAACTCGGCGAACGCGGACTGCACCGCGGTGAGCGCACCGAGGATGACCTCGCCGAGCACGATGATGGTGAACAGGCCGTACCGCTCGGCGATGTGCTCCGGGTGCCAGCGAGTGGGCCGGTTCGATTCCGCCCACACCGGAACGGCCAGCTCGGCGAGCACCATCACCACGAAGGTGACGTACACCCACGTCCCCGGCGCCCACAGCCGCGCGATCCACCCCAGCTGGACCACCGCGATCCCAATCGCGAAGCGCCGCGCGGTGGCCCGGCCGGCCGGGTCCTCGACGGCGGCCCGCACCCAGTGGCAGATCATCGAGATCCGCATCAGCACGTAGCCGATGGTCACGACGGTGAAGTCGTAGTCCTGGAACGCGGCGGGCACCCCGGCCGCCAGCACGAGCACCCCGGACATCTGCAGCAGCGTGAGCACCCGGTAGAGCACGTCGTCGGTGTCGTAGGCCGAGGCGAACCAGGTGAAGTTCACCCACGCCCACCAGATCGCGAAGAACACCGCCGCGTACCCGGCGAGCCCACCGCCGAGATGTCCCTCGTCCAGGGTGTGGTGCAGCTGCGCTGCGGCCTGCCCCACCGCCACCACGAAGCACAGGTCGAAGAACAGCTCGAGCGGGGTCGAGACGCGGTGCTCCTCCTCCGGGTCGCGCCCCCGCATCGCCTGCCAGCCGATCCTCGCCAGGTTGACCACCGCTACCTCCTCCACACCGGCAACCAGAGCTGCCCCGATCATGCTCCGCTGCTTCGGCGCGGCAGGCGGCCGCCCCTCCTGACCACCTGCCGCGCCGGAGGCGGTCACCTGGTGGTGTAGCCGCCGTTCGGGAACATCGTCTGCCCGGTGAACCACCAGCCGTCGGTGGCCAGGAACCGGATCACCGGCACGATGTCCTCGATGTGGGTGAGCTGGTTGCCCATGCCCTGGGACTTGTGGAACTCGACCCGCTCCGGGGTCTCCTGCGGGTAGAAGAACGGCGTGTCCATCGGACCGGGCGCGACCACGTTCACCGAGATGCGGCGGTCGGCGAACTCCTTGGCCGCGGCGCGGGTGAAGTGCTCCAGCGGAGACTTGCCCCCGGCGTAGGTGGAGTAGCCGTCGGTGAACGCCGCGAGCAGCGAGGTGCCCAGGCTGATGATCTTGCCGTCGTCGTTGAGCCGGCGCCCGGCCTCCTGGATGAAGAAGTACGCCGCCTTCGCGTTGATCGCGAACATGCGGTCGAAGTCGTCCTCGGTGGTCTCCAGGATCGGCTTGCGCAGCACCATCCCGGTCGTGTTCACCGCGACGTCGACCCCGCCGAAGGTGTCCACCGCGGTGTCGAACAGCCGCCGCACCTCGCTGACCTGCGTCAGGTCGCCCTGCACCGAGATCGCCTCGGATCCGGCTTCCCGCACCGCGTTGACGGTCTTCTCCGCCTCGGCCGCGGAGGAGTCGCTGTTGTAGTGCACGACGACCTTCGCACCCTCGTCCGCGAACGTCGTCGACAGCAGGCCGCCGAGGTTCTTGCCCCCGCCGCCGATGACCGCGACCTTGCCCCGCAGGCTCCGCTCCGCCATGGTTCTCCCGTTCCTTCCGGCATCGCTGCTGGTCGTCGACCTCGTCGAGGTCGCATCCCGACCGTAGGAAGCGGGAGCGGGCCGCGGGAAACAGAACATCCGGGTACCACCACAAGCACCGTGGATATGCCCAGCTCGGGCGGTTCGCGCGGGTTCGAGCGCACCACCCGCCGGAGTGATCCGGCAGGTGGTGCGCGGAGGGACTACAGCATTCCCTCGACGATCTCGACGGCCCGCGCCAGACCACCGGCTCCTTCGATCTCGCGCCGCATGTCCGCCAGCCGGTTCCGGATCCCCTCGTCCGAGGTGACCTTCTCCAGCGCAACGCGCAGCTGCTCAGGTGTGGCGGTGGCACCGTCCAGCTGAACGCCCAGGCCGAGTTCCTCGATCCGGGCCGCGTTCATGAACTGGTCGGCGGCCTGCGGAACCGCGATCAGCGGCACGCCGTGGCTCAGGCCCTCCATCGTGCCGCCCATGCCTGCGTGCGTGATGAACGCGCTGGCCTGGGACAGCATCCGGAGCTGCGGAATCCACCGGTGTACTTCGAAGTTCGCCGGGACCGCGCCGAGCTCGGCCGGATCGATCGCCGTCCCGACCGCCAGCACCACGTGCCAGTCGAGATCGGCGAAGGCGACCAGGCATCGCCGGTAGAAGTCCAAGCGGTCGTTGTAGGCCGAACCCAGCGAGATCACCAGGACCGGCCGGTCGTCCGGCGCCTGCCAACTCCCCTGGGACGCCCGTTCGGTCAGCATCGGGCCGACGAACGCGTACGAGTCCGCCGCCTGGTCCCCGAAGTACTGGAAGCTCCGCGGGATCGTCACGATGCAACGACGCGGATGCAGGAGGTCGTGGTTGGTCAAGGCCACGCCCTGCTCCGCGAAGTACTCGTCGTAGGCCTCCTCCACCGCTGTCGTCTCCGGGGTCGGCGTCAGGTCCAGGACCGACTCCAGCCCTTCGGTGTAGACGTGGGTCGGGCACAGCTGGAGCGCGGGCACGCCCCACTTCTCGGCGAGGACGAGGAAATCTCCGAGGTCGTAGACCACGAGATCCGGCCGATCCCCCGCGAACGCCTCTTCGAGCTGCGGCACGACGGACCTGGTCTCCTCGAGGAACATCCAGCGCGCTTCGGTCCCCTCCGACGGCCACTCCTGCCGGGACGCGTTCGGCGACCCCGGCAGCATCGAGTCGTAGCGGACCGGTGTCGCCCCGGCCTCGGCCACCTGGTCGGCGAACGGCTCGGTCACCGCGTAGCTGACGCGGTGACCGCGGTTCACCAGCTCGGTGATCAGCCCGAGGGTCGGGTTGATGTGACCGTGAGCGGGAATGGTGAAGAACGCGATGTGCGCGGGCCGGGTGCGGTACGCGTTCTGGGCAGAGTTCGTCATCTGCTGGGACTCCTGATCGAAAACAGCCTCGATGCAACGAGGAACGGGAAAACAGGTCGCTGAGCGCGCCCGGAAACCGAGCCCCACCTCACTGCGACCGCGAACGCCCGAAGACGACTCGCGATGTGCGGGCAAGGGACTGCCGGGATCAGCGGGCGGAACGCACCGCCCCGCCGAATCGATGCGGGCGCGTGGAAGGGCACGACGAAGCAGGCGACACGAAGTCGCCGCACCATGCCCTCATCGGGAGCTCGATCAGATGTAGAGCTGCAACTGCACCATGCGGGTCAGGCTAGCCCAGCCCGCTCGCCGTGTCGCACCATTTTCCGGCGGGCGACCGGCGGCCGAGCCGTTCGCCCGCGACGAAACCGCCTGCGGCAAGCTGATTCGCGCCTACCGTGCAGCTATGGACGTCGACCTCATCGCGCCCGGCCTGTACTTCCTGCGCCCCGAGTTCGGCCAGGCGTACCTCTGGCTCGAAGGACGCTCCGCGACCCTCGTCGACACCGGGATCGCCGGATCCGGCCCGGCCATCACCGCACTGCTGGCCGAGCTCGACGTCGAGCTGGAGCGGATCGTCATCACCCACGGCCACGAAGACCACGTGGGATCCGCTGCGGAGCTCCGCGCGGCCACCGGCGCACCGGTGCTGGCGCACGCCGGGGACGTGGCCGTCATCCAGGGTGAACGGCCGCGCCCCGACCCGGTGCTGCTCGACTGGGAACGACCGCTGTTCGACAGCATCGCCCCGAACGTTCCCCCGCACCCGCCCTGCCCGGTGGACCAGGAGATCGCCGAAGGCGACGTGCTCGACTTCGGCGGCGGAGCCCGCGTGCTGTCGATCCCCGGCCACACCGACGGAAGCATCGCTCTGCACTTGTCAAAGAGCAAAACCCTGTTCACCGGGGACACGATCGCCAATGTCGGCGAGGTCATGCTCGGCACGTTCAACCTGGACCGGGCGAAGACGATCGCATCGTTACGCCGCCTCGCCGAACTGGACACCGAGATCGCCTGCTTCGGCCACGGCGACCCGATCACCCGCAACGCCGGAGCAGAACTCCGCACAACAGCAGCGAAACTCACCAACTGACCACTCGCGTCGGTCCCGGCTGACGACAGTGGACGTGGACCTTCATCGGGTGCCCGCCGTAGCCCTGCGTCTTCAACCACGACTCGTCCCCGACGTGAAACAGCAGTTGCAGCGGCGCACCTGGACGCAATGCTCGGTGGAAGTGCCCGAGTACTGCAGGAATCTCGTCGTCGGGAACGTGGATCAACGATTGCCAAGCGAGCGCACCACCCACCGAGGTGGCGGGCAGGTCCAGAGCAGTCATCGAGCCCACTTCGAACCGCAGACCCGGGTGGTTGCGGCGGGCCACCTCGATCATCCCGGGCGAGAGATCGATGCCGAAGGCATCGACACCGAGCTCGTTGAGGTGAGCTGCGACCTCCCCGGACCGCAACCGACGTCGACCACCGGTCCACCGCCGGCAGCTCGCACGCTTTCGGCGAACAACGCCGAAGCCGCGCGCAGGTACTGGTTTCCGGCGCTGGCACCGCGCACCCGATCGGCGTAGCTGACCCCGACCTGGCGGCCGGGCGAACCTCGGGTCAGGCCACCAGTTCGAGGAGGTCGTCGAGCGCGTCCTGGACCATCTTCCTGGTGTGGCGGAGTTCCTGGGAGTCCAGCGTGTCCAGGAGGGCCAGCAGGGCGCGCTCGGTGGCTGGTCGTGGTCGGCCGAGCTTGTCGCGGCTCTTGATCAAGCCCAGTTCGGCCAGCGCCGCACCGCGCGGCTCGTTGATGGCGCGGAACATCTTCTGCGCTTCCTGGTAGGTGCGGACCGCTTCGCCGTACCAGCAAGCCCGGAACAGGATGTTGCCGCGCATCTTCCGGTTGTAGGCCAGGGCGCTGGACAGATCCATCCGGCGGCAGATCTGCTCGCCCCGCGACAGCAGGTGCAACGCTTCGTCGTGCTCCCCGCGCAAGGACAGCACGTCGGCCATCCCCCGCAACGCCCAGGCGAGACCGCGCTCGTCGCCGCCCTCCTCGGCGATCTGCGCGGCTTCGGCGAAGCGCTCCCACGCCGCGTCCAGATCGCCCGCGTTGCGGTCGAGCTGGGCGAGCCCCTCGAGCGCCCACACCGTGTGCCGGCACTCGCCCCGCTTGCGGGCTTCGGCGAGCAGCTCCACGTGGAGCTCGCGGGCCTTCTCGTAGTCACCGCGGATCCGCAGCGTTTCGGCGATTCCGGCGACCGAGTACCCGAGCGCCACCACATCGCCCGCCTTGGTGGCCATGTCACGAGCGAGCTCGAGCCAGCGCAGCGAAGCCGTCATCTGTCCACATTGGCGGGCCAGCGTGCCGCCGTTCCACAGCGCCCACGCCATCGAACCCGGCGCGTCCGCCTTCCTGGCCGCCCGGTAGCTGGCGCGCCAGGCCACGTTCGCCTCGGCGATCTCGCCCACTCGCCGGCACGCCTCGGATTCCAGCAACTTCGCCTGGGCGAGCGCCAGATCGTCGCCTTCCTCCATCGCGCGAGCGACTTCCTCACGCGCCTCGGCCAACGCCTGCACGTAGTTCGTGTTCACCGACATGCTCCGGAACTTCCCCTGGAACTCCGGCGCGAACGCCTGGCTGCTCATCTCGGCCACCTCGCATCTCGAACCGCGTTGGTGCCAAGACGCACCAATCTCGCTGAGGGCCGGTTCTCCCCGTCGATCCCCTGAGAACGGGGAGGAACCGGCCTGTTGAACCCCCGACGCCATCCAAGTTATGGCGCGACGAGGGGCCAGCGGATCAGCCGATGTGTCAGGCGAAGTCGACCGATCGGCCAGGAAGGCGAGGGGCCTTCTCGTACTTTCGGCCGAGATCTAAAGGATCAGGAACGGTCCGAACGGCCCGGACGTTGTTCATCCGGCAGCCGGCACGCCGGGGTACCGCCGGGCAGCCGGTAGCGGTTCGCGGCGATCGCCCGGTAAGCCCACCCGGCCAGCGTCCGCAACACCGGCGCGGACAGCGCGAAACCGGCCACCGGCCAGGGCGCGCGGCAGCTCTTGAGCAGCTCGGCGACGGCGGCCGCACCGCCGAAGACCCGGCCGGACGGCGCCACCCACAGCACCTCGTGGCGCGCCCGGTCCGGGGTGGTCCGGTAGGCGGCGAGGTCGGCCTCCTGCCACGTCAGCACGCGCATCCGCACCGGCAGCCGCTCGGCCAGCCGCACGCTGCGCGTGCAGAAGCCGCAGTCGCCGTCGTAGATCAGCACCGGAGGTTCGATCATGACCACTCCTCCCGGCCGGGAACCCGGCGAGCCGCAGGCAGGGAGGCCTGCGAGATCAGTCCAGGTCGTCGTGGCGCATCAGCAGCCGACCGGCCTCGGTGAGCGAGCCGGACAGCGACGGGTACACCGAGAACGTGTTGGCCAGGTTGTCCACGGTCACCTGGTTCTGCACGGCGAGCGCGATCGGCAGGATCAGCTCGCTGGCGTTCGGCGCCACCACGACGCCGCCCACCACCACACCGGTCTGCGGCCGGCAGAAGACCTTGAGGAAACCACGGCGCAGGCCCTCCATCTTCGCGCGCGGGTTGGTGGCCAGCGGCATCATCACGGTCCGCGCCGGCACCTCGCCGCTGTCGATCGCCTGCTGGCTGATGCCGACGGTGGCGATCTCCGGGTGGGTGAAGACGTTCGCGGCGACCGTCTTGAGCTTGATCGGGGTGACGCCTTCGCCCAGCGCGTGCCACATCGCGATCCGGCCCTGCATGCCCGCCACCGAGGCCAGCAGCAGCAGCCCCGTGCAGTCGCCCGCCGCGTAGACGCCCGGCACGGACGTCCGCGACACCCGGTCGACCGGGATGTAGCCGCCTCGGTCGGGCTCGACGCCGATCCGGTCCAGCCCGATGTCGGTGGTGTTGGGGACCGACCCGACGGTCATCAGCGCGTGGCTGGCCTCGACCTGGCGCCCGTCGGCCAGGTGGATCAGCACGCCGGAGTCGGTGCGCTCCACCTTCTCGGCGCGGGCGTGCTTGACGACCTCGGTGCCGCGCTCGGCGAACACCTCTTCGAGCACCGCCGCGGCGTCGGCGTCCTCGTGCGGCAGCACGCGGTCGCGGCTGGAGATCATGGTGACCTTGACGCCCATCTCGGTGTAGGCGGAGGCGAACTCCACACCGGTGACGCCGGAACCGATCACCGCCAGGTGCTCGGGAAGTTCGGGCAGGTCGAACAGCTGCCGCCAGGTGAGGATCCGCTCCCCGTCCGGCTCCGCTCCCTTGAGGACGCGCGGCGTGGCGCCGGTGGCGATCAGCACGACGTCGGCGGTCAGCTCTTCGTAGCCGCCGTCGGCGAGGTCGACGCCGACCTGGTGCACGGCCATGCCCTTGGCCGGGTTGGTGAAGCGGGCTCGACCGGGCAGGATCTTCACACCTTCGCGGCGGACCCGGGAGCGGATGTCGGCGGACTGCGCGAGCGCGAGGCCCTTCACCCGGCCGTGCACGACTGCCACGTCGACGTCGGAGTCCTCGGTCTTCGCGCGGATGCCGAGCTCGCGGGCATCGCGGTACGCCGAACGCGCGCCTGCGGAGGCGATGAAGGTCTTCGACGGCACGCAGTCGTAGAGCACGCAAGCCCCGCCCAGGCCTTCGGGCTCGACCAGCGTGACCTCCGCCCCGTTCGACGCGGCGACCAATGCCGCCTCGTAGCCCGCCGGGCCGCCTCCCATGATCACGATGCGGGTCACTTCGCGTTCCTCCCCGATGCCTGCCTGTGGGCGCCACGCTCACCGTACGCTGCGAGTAGCCCGGTCAATTCGGGTGGTGTCGCCCGAATTGGCCGTCGTGGCGCGCCCCACAGCGCCACCATGACCGAGCGTCACCGCTCCGGCGCGTCGGCGGTGCGAGCCGTGACGACGACCGGTTCTGTCTGCACCCACTTTTGTGACGCGTCCGCTCCGCCGCTCGGGCTGTCGATCGCTACCCTGTTGGGCGTGCCTCTGTACGCCGCGTACGGGTCCAACATGGATCCGGCCCAGATGACGAAGCGCGCCCCTCACTCGCCGCTGGCGGGGACGGGCTGGCTGATGGACTGGCGGTTGACCTTCGGCGGGGAGGACTACGGCTGGGAAGGCGCCCTCGCCACCATCGTCGAACACCCCGGGGAGCAGGTCTTCACGGTGCTCTACGACGTCAGCCCGGAGGACGAGCGGCAGCTCGACAACTGGGAAGGCGCCGAGCTGGGCATGCACAAGAAGCTCCGGCTGCGGGTGCAGACGCTGGACGGTCCGGTGCTGGCCTGGCTGTACGTGCTCGACGCCTACGAAGGCGGGCTGCCGTCCGCGCGCTACCTCGGTGTGATGGCCGATGCTGCCGAAGCCGCCGGTGCGCCCGAGGACTACGTCGAGAAGCTGCGAAAACGGCCGTGCCACAACGTCGGGCCCGGCTCTCCACGTGATATCTGACCCGAACATCACGCCGCACGTGTGATAATCACTCCGGTTGCACACGTGGTCGCTCGTCGCTGCGCACGTGCCGGGTGAGATCTGCCCGCGGCACCGGGCGGCGACGGGCTCTGAGGTGAGGGGTTCGGCGTGGCCGAGGCGGGCGGCACACCGGTCAGCCAGCAGGGGCGGCGCGAGGAGATCCGCCAGGAGGTGCTGGCCAGCGGGTTCGTGCGGATCGAGGAACTCGCCGCCAAGCACGGCGTCAGCGGCATGACGATCCACCGCGATCTGGACGTGCTGGAGCAGCAGGGTTGGCTGCGCAAGGTCCGGGGCGGTGCGACTTCGACGCCGACGGCGCTGCTGGAGACCTCGGTGCGGGCGCGGATCGCCGACGCCGCCGAGGACAAGGCGCGCATCGCCGAGCACGCCGCGCGACTCGTCACCCCCGGTCAGGTCGTGGCCTTGGACGACAGCACCAGCGCGCTGGCGGTCGCGGAGCGGTTGCCTGCGCTGGCCCCGCTGACCGTCGTGACGAACTTCCTGTCGGTGATCAACCTGCTCAGCGGCGAGCCCGGCCTGCACCTGATCGGGCTCGGCGGCGACTACCAGCCGTCCTACGACGCCTTCCTCGGGCTGCACACCGCCAAGTTGGCCCGCACCATGCGCTCGGACGTGCTGTTCATGTCCACCACCGCCGTCGTCGACGGGCACTGCCTGCACCGCTCGCAGGAGACGATCCAGGTCAAGCGCGCCCTGATGGAGACCACGGGCAAGCGCGTGCTGCTGCTGGACCACTCCAAGTTCGACCGGCGGGCGGTGCACGAGCTGGCGCCGCTGACCGAGTTCGACCTGGTCATCGTGGACGCCGGAACACCGGCCCCGCTGCTCGACGAGCTGCGGGCGGCGGGGGTCGCGCTGGAGGTCGCCGAAGGCTGACCACCCGCGTTCAGCCTGGTGCCGTCGCGCGTCGAATCGCTCCAGGTAGGCCTGCCAGTGGGCGGCCAGGTCGAGCCCGGTCGGCCGGGTGAAGCACTCGTCGAGGACGCGCAGATCGACGATCCGGGAGATACGGTACGTGCGGATCCGCTCGGCCGCGGCGGCCACGAGGTACCAGTGGCCCGCTTTCAGGACCAGCCCGTACGGCCGCACGGTCCGGATCGTCTCGTGGGGTTCGGCCCAGCGCATCCGCACGGCGCGGTTGTTCCACACCGCGTCGGCGACATCGACCAGGTGCGGTCCACTGACAGAAGACGTCAGGGAAGCGTCCGGGCATGAACATCGACATCGACCGGTTCGTCGACCGCTACGTCGCCGTGTGGAACGAGTCCGACCCGTTGGCTCGGCGCAGCGCCGTCTCCGCCCTCTGGGCCGAGGACGGCGTCGAGGTGATCGAGTCGGCGCAGCACCGGGGTCGCGACGAGATCGAAGCCCGGATCACCGCCGCCCACGACGAGTTCGTGCGGGGTGCCGGTTTCGTCTTCCGGTCCGCAGGCGACGCGACCGGTCATCACGACACGATCACCTTCACCACGCACATGGTGCCGGCCGGGGGCGGCGACATCGCCTGGACCGGTCGTGCCTTCGTCGTCCTCGGCCCGGACGGGCTGATCCGTTCCGACCACCAGTTCACCGTGCCGACCGGAGACACCTGGTCCACTGTGGAGGACTTCCTGCGCCGGCTCGCGGAAGGCGATCCGGACGGGATCGCCGAGGTGTTCGCCGAGCAGGTCGACTGGGTGCTGGACTGGCCGGCCGAAGGCCATCCGGCGGTGCCCTGGATCCGCCCCCGCTCGACCCGGGCCGACGTCGCCGACCACTTCCGCACGATTGCCGAGTTCCACGTGCCTGGAGAGGCGGCCGGATCCGCGGCACGGATCCTCGTGGAAGGCAACGAGGCGGTAGTGCTCGGCGACATCCGCCAGACGGCGAAGGCCACCGGCGAGGCGTACACCGCGCTCTGCGCACTGCACCTGGTCGTCGAGGACGGCCTGATCACGCGTTATGCCGTCTACGAGGACAGCCTCACCGTCGCGGAAGCCCTCTCCGGCTCCTGATCACGCCGCGAGCCAGCCGCGGGTTCGGAGTTCGGCGAGGAATCGCTGGTAGCTGGCGTCCAGCGGGGAGACCTCCGAGCGCACCGGCTCGACCAGTTCGCCCTCCGGGACCATCGCGGCTGCCGCTGTGCTCAGGTCCGGGTGGATCGAACCGCTGGCCGCCAGCAGAGCTGCCCCGAGCGCGGTGCCAGCACCTTGGACGCGCAGGACCGGGCGGTCCAGGATCGACGCCCTGATCTGGCACCAGGCTAGGCTGCGCGCACCGCCACCGGCAGTGCGCACCGGACCTGCTGCCGGCGCACCGAGTTCGGCCACCCGCTCCAGCGCGAGCCGTTCGCAGAAGGCGACGCCCTCGAGGCGGGAGCGGTATTCGTCCACCCGGTCCTCCGGCGTGCCGAGCACGAACCGGGTGGCCTGACGCGCCAGGAACGGGAACCGCTCACCTTCGCCGCGCAGCGGGTAGTTCACCACGCTCGCCGGGCCGCGTTCGGTGGCCGCTTCGTCCAGTCCCGCCAGCTCCGCGGTGTCCACATCGGACAGCGCGGAGCCGCCGATGTTGGCCGCGCCGCCGGGAAGCCACACTCCGTCCGGGTGCAGGTGGCTGTACACCGCACCGGCCGGGTCGTGCACGAGCTCCTTCGACACGCCCTTGAGCACCAGTGTCGTGCCCAGCACGGTCACGAACTGCCCGACATCGACGGCCCCGCATGCCAGCTGGCCTGCGCAACCGTCGGTCATCCCGGCGCGCACCTCGCAGCCCTGCGGCAGACCGGTCTCCGCCGCAGCTGTCGCGTCGACCACGCCGAGGACCGCTGTCGGACGCACGACCTCCGGGAGCAGCCGGGACGGCACCTCCAGCGCGTCGAAGACCTCGGTCGCCCATTCCCCGGCCACTGCGTCGTAGCCGCTCTTCAGGGCATGGCTGGTGTCGGTCGCGACCGGGCGCCCGACCAGCTTCCGCGCGATGACGTCCGGGGTGTGGCAGACCAGCGCGGTCCCCTCCGGGAGGTGCCGCGCCAGCCAGCCGATCCTGGCCAGGCCCGATCCGGCCGACGGGGTGATGCCGGTCCGCTCCCAGCGCGGTGCGCCGACCTCGACCGCGGTTCGGGCCTCGGTCTCGGCGCGCCGGTCGTCGTACATCAGCGCCGGACCGAGCGGATCGCCGTTGCCGTCGACCGCGACCACGGTGCCCGAAGTCGCCGAGATCGCCAGCGAGGTGATCTCGGAGCTGCGCGCGCCCAGCGCGGCCGTGCACTCGGCCAGGCAGTCCCGAACCGCGGGCCACCAGGCGCTCGCGTCCTGCTCGGAACGGCCGCCGGACGAGCGCACCGGCTGCGGCAACGGGCGGGAAGCCGCGGCCACCACCGCGCCGGCCTGGTCGTGGACCTGCACCCGAACGTTCGCGGTCGCGATGTCGACCCCTGCGACGAGCTCTCCCATCAACACCCCTCCCCGGAGCGTGCACCGCTGGTCATCCGGCGGCCTGCAGCTTCTCCAACGCCTCCGGCAGTTCGGCCATCGAGAACACCGCGATGTCCGGCTCGGCGAGCTGCTCGGGCGTCGGGTTCGGCGGGGCCTCGCCGCGCACCACCCACACCGTCCGCAGGCCGACCCGCTGGGCACCGCGCACGTCGGTGTCCAGCCGGTTGCCGACGTGCACCGCGTTCTCCGGTCCGACACCGGCTTCGCGCAGCGCGTGCTGGAAGATCCGCGGGTCCGGCTTCTCCGCGCCGACGACCTCCGAGATCGCCCAGATGTCCACGAAGTCGGACACGCCGTCGCGGCTCAGGGCGTCCACGACCACCGCGCGCTGGTTGGCGACGATCGCGATCTTGTAGCGGCCGGCGAGCTTCTGGAGCGTCGGCAGCACGTCGTCGTGCAGGGCCGAAACCGGGTACTCCCAGTACTGCTCGGCGCGCTCGGACAGGCGCTGGCGGTCCTGCGCGGTCAGGAACCGCTCGGCGACCGCGGTCCGCAGCGAACCGCCCTGGGCCTGGCGGCGCTCGTCGTAGACCTGCTGGAACTCCGCCTCGTCGATCTCGCGGCCGTCCTCGGCAGCGAGTTCGCGCGCGGCGCGCAGCAGGGCGTCGCGGTAAGCGCTGTCGTCGTAGACCGGGCCGCCGACGTCGAGCAGCACCAGGTCGATGCGGCCGGTTCCGGACTCGGTGGGTTGAAGCGGCACGTCGCGTCCTTCCGGTGGCGGTCCACTCCCGGGACCGCGGTGTCACATCCCACGGCCAACATAACATCCATCTTGAAATTTTTAACACTCGATGCTGTGATGTTCTCGGGTCGAGCACTGGCGCCGACCCGCCAAGCGGGATCTGGAGGGAACACCCGTGATCACCATCGGCATCGACGCCGGCACCTCGGTGGTGAAGAGCGTCGCCTACGCCGCGGACGGAACCGAGCTGGCGGTCGCCCGCCGCCCGACCCGAGTCGAGCATCCCCGCCCCGGCTGGGCCGAGCAGGACATGCTCGAGGTCTGGGGTGCGGTCGCCGACACCGTCGCCGAGCTCATCGCCGCGACGGGTTCTGACGTCGCGGCGCTCGCGCTCACCGCGCAGGGCGACGGGTGCTGGCTGGTCGACGACGCCGGCCGACCGACCGGTCCCGCGCTGCTCTGGAACGATGCCCGCGCCTCCGAGATCGCCGCCGACTGGGCCGGGTCCGGAGTCCTCGCCGAACTGTTCAAGATCAACGGATCGGTCGGCTTCGGCGGTCTGCCGCACGCGCAGCTGCGCTGGCTCGCCGAGCACGAGCCCGACCGGATCGAGCGCTCCGCGAAGGTGCTGACCTGCGGCGGTTGGCTGTTCCACTGCCTGACCGGACGTCTGGCCTGGGACGTCTCCGAAGCCTCCAACCCGTTCCTCGACGCGCGGACCGGGCAGTACTCCCCCACCGTGCTCACCGAGCTCGGGCTGAACTGGGCGCAGCCGCTGCTCCCCGACGTGGTCGACGGCCAGGAGCGGATCGCGCCGCTGCACGACGCTGCGGCCGAACGCCTCGGCGTCCCGGCGGGCACGCCGGTGGTGCTCGGGGCCTACGACGTGATCTCCACCGCCATCGGTGCCGGTGTCACCGAACCCGGTCAGGCGTGCACGATCCTCGGCACCACGATCTGCACCGAGGTGATCAGCGACGACCCGCGGCTCGAACGCACGCCGGTCGGCATGTCGCTGCGCACGCCGACACCGGGGCGCTGGATGCTCGCCAGCGCCACGCTGTCGGGCACCGAGGTGGTGGAGTGGGCCTGCCGGATGCTCGGACTGCCCAACCCGGAGAACCTCACCGACCTGGCAGAACAGGCCGAACCCGGCAGCAAGGGCCTGCTGATGCTGCCCTACCTCTCGCTGGCCGGGGAACGCGCGCCCTTCTACGACCCGGCGGCGCGCGGCAGCCTGCACGGCCTGAGCCTGGAGCACGGTCCGGCCGAGATCGCCCGGGCCTGCCTGGAGGGGCTGGCCATGGCGATCCGGGACTGCCTGCGGGCCTCCGCCGCGCAGCCCACCGAGCTCCGGCTCACCGGCGGCGGTTCGGCGAACCGGCTGTGGCGCCAGGTGATCGCCGACGTGACCGGCCTGCCGGTCGTGCGCACCACCGACGAGCAGGCCGGGGCCCGCGGCGCGACGGTGACCGCGCAGTCGCTGCTGACCGGCCGCAGCATCACCGAAGTGGCCGCCGAGCTGGTCGGGACGTCGGAGCCGCTGCAGCCGATCGAGGCCAACCGCGCCGTCTACGACGATGCCTACGCGCGGTTCATCGCGGCTCGCGAGGCGGCCCAGGCGGCCAACTGGTTCCAGCGCTGAGAGCGTCATCGCGCACCACCGATCCCAGCGCTCAGCGCGCTGTTCGGCTTTGGCCAGGCCAACCCGAGCAGCGCGCTCGCGCGTCGGGTGCCGCGACGGTCCCGGCGGCGGGCTACCCGCTCGGCCACCAGCTCCCGGAAGTGCTCCGCGTGCTCGCCGAGCTGGCCGAGCGCCTGCTCCAGGCAGTCCAAGGCCTGCCGCTGGTCACCGGTGCACAGCAGCTCGGTGATCGCGAAGTCCAGGGCTTGGGTGCGCAGGCCGTCCAGCTCGACGACATCGCACTCCCGGACCCACGCCTGGTGGACCGTCAGGTCTGGTTGCGACCGCACCTCGCGGTCGTAGGGAATGGTCACGTCCACGACCTCGTCGGCCGGGCCGCAGCCGTGCATCGCGACCGCGGTCAGACCGGACAGCACCGAGTGCGGCCCGGCGCGCAGCAGCGCAGCCGCTGCCCGGGTCATCGGATCGTGCGCGCGGGCTGCCGGGACCACCACACCGTGCCAGGGCTGCACCCACTCGCCGTCGTCCAGCGCCGCGGACAGCTCGTCCGGGCCGAGCAATCGTTCGGCATCAGCCCTGGCCATCGCACCGTGCCGGGCTGAGGGAGGCCATTCCGCAGTGCTGGTCGGGATTCGCTCTTCGAGGCAGATGATGTTCGTCTTCATACCTATACAGAGGAGCGAACCCCGCCCACAGATACAGCTGCGAGTGGATACACCTCGATCAGGTGGAACCCCCGAGCAGCTAGTCCTGCAGCGTCAGCAGCGCCGTGTGGACCATCGCCCGGACCCCCACCAGCAAGGCCCGCTCGTCCAGCGCGAACGTCGGTTGGTGCAGGTCCTTGACCCGTCCGGAACCGGAGTGCACGCCCAGCCGCGCGAACGAACCCGGCACGTGCTCCAGGTACCAGCCGAAGTCCTCACCGCCCGAGGACTGCGGGGTGCTCGCGAGCGCTTGCTCGCCCAGCCCGGCCTCGATGCCCGCGCGGAACAGCTCGGTGCTCTCCGCGTCATTGACCACCGGCGGCACGCCGCGGCGGTGGTGGAGGTCGAAACCGACACCGAGCGGCGAAAGCAGGCTGTGCACCAGCTCGTGCACCAGCGGCTCCAGCTTCGCCCAGGTGTCGCGGTCGCCGGTGCGCAGCGTGCCGGTGAGCACCCCGTCCTGCGGGATGGCGTTCGGCGCCTCCCCCGCGTGCACCGCGCCCCAGGTCAGGACCGTGCCGGTGCGCGGGTCGACGCGGCGCGACAGCAGCGTCGGCAGGCCGGTGATGACGGTGCCCAGCGCGTGCACCAGGTCCGCGGTCAGGTGCGGCCGCGAAGTGTGCCCGCCCGGCGAGGTCAGGCGGAGTTCCAGCAGGTCGCTGGCCGAGGTGATGGCGCCGACGCGGGTGCCGATCTGCCCGACCGGGAGCCGGGGGTCGCAGTGCAGGCCGAAGATCCGGTCCACCCCGTCGAGAGCTCCGGCGGCCAGCACGTCCAGGGCGCCGCCGGGCATCACCTCCTCGGCGGGCTGGAAGATCATCCGCACTCGACCGGGGAGTTCCGGCGCGGCGGCCAGCGCTAGCGCAGCACCCAGCGCGACCGTGGTGTGCGCGTCGTGACCGCAAGCGTGCGCGACTCCGTCCACAGTGGAGGCGTACGGCAGTCCGGTGGCCTCGGTCAGCGGCAGCGCGTCGATGTCCGCGCGCAGCGCCACCGTGCGCGTGCCGGGGCGGTGCTCGCCGATGTCGCAGACCAGCCCGGTGCCCACCGGCAGCACCTCCGGCTTCAGGCCGGCGCGGGTGAGGCGTTCGGCCAGGAAGGCCGTGGTCTCGTGCTCGGCGCGGGAGAGCTCGGGGTAGGCGTGGATGTGCCGCCGCCAGGCGACCACCCGCTGCGCGTTCTCGGCCAACCAGGAGTCCAGCCAGGACGGCCCGCGACCTGCACCCAGGTCCACCACCCCGGCCCCGACGCTGGTGTCCACGCTGGACATGGTGCTGCCGATCGGGGTGGACGGCTCGCCCACGCCCGGCGCGAGGAGCGTGCCCGGCGCCGCGGAACGCTCCGCCGCGAGCCAGTCCGCTTCTTCCACCGCCGAACCGCCGTTCGAGCGCCGGCCCGGTTCCGAGCCACGAGAATCCACCACGGTCACGCCATTCCTCCAGTGTGTAGCGGGGTGCCCGAACCCGGTCCGCAGCACGGGCGAGGAGCGGTCAAGCACCGCTCACGCCACGCCTTCGGCGTCCTGCTCGGCACCCGCACCCGGGCCGCGGCTGGTGACGCCGCCTCCCGACGTGCAGAACTCTTCCGACGAACTCCCAGCGGAGCGCTCGCGCAACGCCGCCAGGAGGCGGTTCCGCTGCGCGCCGTCCACTGCGGCGGCCACCGCCGTCCAAGCCATCGCCAACGCCCCGTCGAGCACCGCCCGGTCGGCGGTCGGGGTCGCGCAGGCCGCGGCGAACTCCGCCTGGTGGTTGACCGCGTCGCCGCAGTCGATCGCGATCATCGGGTGGATCGCGGGCAGGAACCTGGTCACGTTGCCCATGTCGGTGCTGCCGATGACATGGCCCTGCTCTGCACCTCGGTCGAGCGGTTCCCGCCCGAGCTCGGTGATCGCGCGGCGGTAGGCCTCCGACAACCAGCCGTCGGGGTCCAACTCGGCGTAGATCGGGGAGATCTGCACGACCTCGTGCGTGCAACCGGTCGCCGTCGCGCCCGCCTCGAAGCAGGCCCGGATGCGGTTCTCCAGGCGCTGCAGGGAACGCGCTTCGGCAGCGCGCAAGTTGTAGACCGCCGCGGTGCGCGCGGGAACGATGTTCGGCGCCGCGCCACCTGCGGTAACGATACCGTGCACCATCTGGTGCGGCTCGAGGTGCTGGCGCAGCAGGCCGATCGCGACCTGCGCGACGGTCAGCGCGTCGGCCGCGTTGAGGCCCAGCTGCGGGGCCGAGGCGGCGTGCGCCTCGCGGCCGGTGTAGCGCACTTCGAGATCGTTGATGGCCAGCGAGGTCGGGCGGCAGACCTCCGCCGGACCCGGGTGCACCATCATCGCCATCGCCACGTCGTCGAAGGCGCCGCGCTCCAGCATCAGCACCTTGCCGCCGCCGGTCTCCTCGGCGGGGGTGCCGATCAGGCGGACCGAGATGCCCAGGTCATCGGCGACGTCGGCCAGCGCCAGGGCGGCACCGACCGCGGCCGCGGCGATGACGTTGTGCCCGCAGGCGTGCCCGACCTCGGGCAGCGCGTCGTACTCGGCGCAGACCGCGACGGCCAGCTCACCGCTGCCGGACTCGGCGACCAGCGCGGTGTCCAGGCCGGCCACCGGCGTGCTGACCGCGAAGCCGTGGCGGGCGAGCAGGTCCGCGACCTTGGCGGCGCTGCGGTGCTCGGCGAAGGAGAGCTCCGGCTCGGCGTGGATGCTGCGGGAGAGTTCGACCAGCTCGCGCTCGTGGCGTTGCACCGAAGCGCGGCAGCGAGCGCGCGCGGCGGCGGCACGATCGTGATCACGGTGCGGAGCGGGAACTGTACTCATTTGGCCCTATCCTGCACCATCGCGATGGTCTAGCGGGCGCCAACCGGCGAACACCGAGCCCACCGGTACGCCCCCTGCGACGAACGGGCGGTCTCGATTCAGCGCGACCGAAGAATTGTTTTCAACGCGCATTGATTTCACGTTCAACCGAGCGGAAACACCCACCACCAGCGCATTCCGCCGGATTGGTGATCGTCGGACCAGAGCCGATGGTTGAACGGGCAACCAGAACGGAGTTCGCCGAACGGGTGCGGACAAGGGTGTGGGTTGGCACCGGTCGGGGGGCTTCCCGGTGCCAACCCACGTCTGAGGGGGCTCTCGCCCCGGACCCGCACGTCGGACGCTTGTCGCCTCCTGGGGCTTGCGCCTACGCACGTAGTCAGTTGTGAAAATCCCACAGGTTCGGCGCCAGGTCTAGTCCATGGCGAGAATTGGCAGTGAAATTATTTCGCAAAGGGGTCGGTCACCCGGTTCGCCCGGGAACTCACGACTTTTTCCACGTGACGAACAAGACCGGCTTCTTGCGCAGGCGGCGCGACAGCAGCACCGCACCGATCAGCACGAGACCGCCGATGCCGATCGCCATGCGCTGGCGGGTGTCGACGCCCGGGTCTTCAGCCGGCGGAGCGGGCGGCTGGTCTTGCGCCAGCACGACCACCTGCGGAGGCGCGACGGCCTCTCCCGCCGAGGCCACCGCAGTCGGAGCCAGGAACAGGGACAGCGCGATCGCGAGGCCAGCGAGCACGCGGCCGGTCCGCCACATGATGGCTCCACATCCTTCTGCGCCGCGTCGGACTACCGACACTTTCGTGGTCACCCGTACAGGACCATTTGATCATAGTCGGCGCGGAGTGTGACCAGACGCGTTCAAGATGTGCCGGATCGGATCAGCGGACCCGGCGCTCCCGCTCGATCCGATCCCCCATCTCGTCCACCACCAGGGTGTCCCGGCGGATGCTGTCCGCGCGGTAGGCCGCCCGGCCCACCAGCTGCGCCATCACCGGCGCGGTGAGCATCTGGAACAGCCCGACCAGGATCAGGCCCGAGGCGTAGATGAAGTCCAGCTGCACCGCGGTGCCGATCAGGATCAGGATCAGGCCCAGCGTCTGCGGCTTGGTGGCGGCCTGGAGGCGGGCCAGCACGTCGGGGAAGCTCAGCAGCCCGATGGCGCCGAGCAGGCAGGACAGCGCACCGCCGATGAGGCAGACCGCCGAGAAGACGTCCAGCAGGCTCATCGGTACGGCTCCTTCTTCTCGACCAACCGGGCAGCGCTGACCGACCCGATGAAGGCCAGCAGCGCGAAGGCGGCCAGCAGCGCGATGTTCGAACCGTCCTGCAACCAGCCCATGCCGACGCACGTCCCCGCGATGATCATCGTGACGAACACGTCGACCGACACGATCCGGTCCAGCGTGCTGCGGCCCAGGATCAACCGCACCAGGACCAGCAACCCGGCCACGCACAGCAGGCCGAAGGTCACCAGGAAGACCCAGGTCATGCTCGGTCCCGCCTCTCCGCGATCTTCAGTGATTGTTGCGTTCGGGAGTGATCTCGCGTTGTGGGGGTTTCTTGTGGCTGGGTTGCATCACGGTCCCCTGAGGTGCGGTCGAGCAGAACTCCGGCTGACACAAGAGATGTCATGCGCGTCCCTCTGTTCCGCTGACCAGCGCCACGTCGTTCGCCGAGCCGACCGCCCGCACCACCCGGCGCTCCAGGGCCAGCACCTCCCGGCGCACCGACTCGGCGTCCTCGACCTGCATGCCGAGCGCGTAGACGTAGCAGATCCGGTTGACCCGGTCGATCTGCAGCACGAACTTGCCCGGCGCCAGCGACAGCGCGTTGGCCACCATCGCGATGATGTGGTCGGAGTCGGTCCGCAGCGTCACCGCCACGATCCCCGCCGTCGCCCGCGGCCCGCGGGTCACCGCCTGCCAGGACACCCGCGCGGTGGAGATCACCAGGTCCCAGGCCAGGTAGCCGACCAGCGCCAGCAGGCTCAGCGGGCGCACCGACATGTTGGTGTTGATGGTCGGCGTCGGGAACAGCGTCGCGACGAACACCGCCACCACCAGGCCGAAGAACAGCGTGCCCAGGTCGAAGGTGCCCCACAGCATCACCCAGACCACGGTCAGCCAGGCCACCAGCGGCAACCGCCGCACCAACCCGCCGCGCCGTGCGATCCGCTCACTCACCGGCGGCACCTCCCAACACCGCGCTCCGGTAGGTCTCGCCGTGCATCAGGTCCGTCGCGGCCCGCCCGCTGACCTCCGCCAGCGGACCCGCGACCAGCGCGATCACCACGCTGGCGGCCACCAGCACCCCGCTGGCCACCACCATCGGGCGGTTCGAGTCGGCGGTGCCGACCACCAGCTCGTCGGTCGGGTCCGGGTCCTGCTCGGGAGCTTTGACCTGGCCCCAGAACGCCCGCGTCCACACCCGCGCCATCGCGTACAGGGTGAGCAGGCTGGTCAGCACCGCGCCGCCGGTCACCACGTAGGCGGGCCAGGTCGCGGCGCCGACACCGGCCTGCAGCAGCGCCAGCTTGGCGACGAAGCCGGAGAACGGCGGCACCCCGGCCAGGCTCAGCGCGGGCAGCGCGAACAGCACCGCGATCAGCGGCGCGGCCTTGGCCAGCCCGCCCATCCGGGTCAGCGCCACGGTGCCGGTGTGGCGCGTGATCAGACCGCTGACCAGGAACAACGTCGCCTGCACGGTGATGTGGTGCACCACGTAGAGGATCACGCCGGTCAGGCCGATCACGTCGTAGACGCCGAGCCCGAACAGCATGTAGCCGATGTGGCTGACCAGCAGGAACGACAGCAGCCGGTTCAGGTCGTTCTGGGCCAGCGCGCCGAGCGCGCCGACGATCATGGTGATCAGCGCGATGCCGAGCATCAGGTTCCAGCTCTCGGCGTGGCTGAACACCAGCGTCTGGGTGCGGATCAGCGCGTAGATGCCGACCTTGGTGAGCAGCCCGGCGAACACCGCGGTGACCGGCGCGGGCGCGGTCGGGTAGCTGTCCGGCAGCCAGAAGTGCAGCGGCACCATCGCCGCCTTCACCCCGAAGACGATCACCACCAGCAGCGCCAGGGCGCTCTGCAGGCCCGCCGGCAGCTCGTGCACCTTCTCGCCGAGGTCGGCCAGGTTCACCGTGCCGGTCGAGGCGTAGACCAGCGCGATCATCGTGATGAACAGCAGCGAGGACGCCAGGCTGACGATCACGTAGGTCATGCCCGCGCGGATGCGGGTGGCGGTGGTGCGCCGGGTGATCAGCACGTACGACGAGCTGAGCATGATCTCGAAGGCGACGAACAGGTTGAACAGGTCGCCGGTGAGGTAGGCCAGCGAGACACCGGCGCACAGCACCAGGTACATCGGGTGGAACGTGGTGCTGGAGCGCTCCCGGCCGTAGTCGGTGATGCGCTGGCCGATCGAGTAGATCAGCACCGCGAAGGTCACCACCGAGGAGACCAGCAGCAGCAGCGCCGAGAGCCGGTCGGCGACCAGCGTGATGCCCATCGGGGCCGGCCAGGCGCCCATCTGCAGGACGACCGGGCCGGAGGTGTCGGCGACGTGGAGCAGCACCGCCGCGTCCGCGATGATCGCGCCGAGCACCAGGATCCCCAGCGCGCGCTGGAAGTCCGCGAAGCGCCCGAGCGCCAACGACAGACCGGCCGCGAGCAGGGGGAGCAGTACGGGCAGGGCGACGAGAACCGTCACTGAGTGGCCTCCTTCGCCAGGTCCTCGGCGCTGTCCTCTTCGGACTCGGCCAGCCGGCGCTCCAGCCGCTGGATGCGCCGGTCCTCGATGTCGTCGCGGACCTCGTCGTGGCCGAGCAGCGTCCACGAGCGGTAGGCCAGGGCCAGCAGGAACGTGGTCAGCGCGAAGGTGATCACGATCGCGGTCAGCGCCATCGCCTGCGGCAGCGGGTCGGCCATCTGCGCCGGATCGGTGGTGCCGATCATCGCGGCCCCGGCAGGCGGCCCGCCCGCGGTCTGCAGCAGCAGGTTCGAGCCGTGCCCGAGGATCACGATGCCCAGCAGGATGCGCATCAGCGAGCGCTGCATCAGCAGGTAGAAGCCGACCGAGTACAGCACCGCGAGGACCACGGCCATGGTCAGGTTGATCGTCATCGCTGCCCCCGCTCCGCCGCGTCGACGTCGGCCTCGATGCCCGAGCCCAAGGTCCGCAGCAGGTCCAGCACGACGCCGACGATCAGCAGGAACACCCCGCTGTCCAGCAGCACGCTGGTGACGAACTTGATCTCGCCGAGCGGCGGCACCGCGAACTTGTAGATCGCCGTCTCCAGCAGCTCGCCGCCGAACAGCAGCGGCAGGAACGCGGAGGCGGTGGCGATGGTCAGGCCCAGGCCGATCAGCACCGGCGGCCGCATCGAGACGATCGCGCTGTCGTCCATCCGGCCACCGGCGAGGTAGCGCAGCACGAACGCCTGCCCGGCGACCAGGCCGCCGCTGAACCCGCCGCCGGCCCGGTCGTGCCCGGCGAACAGCAGGTAGATCGACAGCACCAGCACGGTCGGGAAGGCGATGCGGGCGACGAGCTCGAGCAGCATGGTGCGCTGCTTGCCGTCGCGGCAGAAACCGGACAGCAGCCAGCGTTCGGTCGGCGCGTCCCAGGTCGTCCAGGACGGGCGCTTCACCGGCGTCGTCGTCATTCGCGCACCTCCTCCGGCTGCTTGATCGTGGTCTTGGCGGTGATCGGCGGTACTCGCGTGCTGCGTTTCCGCCGCTCGTGGCGGGAGGCCAGGATCAGGCTGGCCACGCCGGTGGCGGCCACCGCGAGCACCGAGATCTCGCCGACGGTGTCGAAGGCGCGGAAGTCGACGATGATCGCGTTGACCACGTTGGTCGCGCCCGCGCCCTTCTCGGCGTTGGCGATGAACTCGGCGCTGGCCTCCGGTGGCGCGTGGCGCGCGCCGCTGAAGATCACCGCGGCCAGCGAGATGAAGATCCCGGCGGCACCGGCGATGATCGCCCGCGGCGCCCGCAGCGCTGCGGTGTCGGACTGGGTGAAGCGCACCGGCAGGCGGCGCAGCACGAACACGAACGCCACCAGGGTCAGCGTCTCCACCAGGAACTGCGCCAGCGCCAGGTCCGGGCCGCCGTCCACGATGAACAGACCACCGATGCCGTAGCCGACGACGCCGACCAGCAGCACCGCGGTCAGCCGCCGGCGGGAGCGCAGCACCGCGATCGCCGCGACGATCACCACGATGGCCAGCGGGATCTGCAGCAGGTCGTCGTAGCTGCGCAGGTCGTCCGGCAGGTCGGTGCGCAGCAGCAGCGCCGAGCCCGGGACCGCCAGGACGGTCAGCAGGATGATGCCCAGGTAGGTCGGCAGCGAACCGACCTGCAGGCGACCGGTGACGCCGACCGCCACCCGCTCCAGCAGCGCCATGATCCGCTCGTAGCCGCGCTGCGCGTCCAGCGGCCGCGGCAGCCGGTTGCGCATCGCGGTCAGCTGGACCCGGCTGAGGTGCAGCGCGACACCGCCGGCGACGGCGATCGCGGACAGCAGGAGCGGCAGGTTGAATCCGTGCCAGAGCGCCAGGTGGTACGGGTCGACGACGGGCGTGAACGCCTCGGCGTAGGAGCTGGCCAGCTTGTCGGCCACCGGGTAGCCGAGGCCGAGCACGACGCCCACCACCGCGGGGACCGCGGCCGGCAGCACCGCCTGCAGGCCGGGCTTCTTGGCCTTGGTCGCCGGCACTCCCGGCTTGTCGGCGAACGCGCCGAACAGCATCCGCAGGCTGTAGGCGACGGTCAGCATCGAGCCGAGCACCAGCACCACGTCCACCAGCAGGTCCGGTCGGCCGCCGGTGAGGAAGGCGCTGAACGCGGCTTCCTTGCCGATGAAGCCGAGCATCGGCGGAAGTCCGGCCATCGAGGCGACGCCGAGGACGGCGATCACCGCCAGCCACGGCATCCGGCGCCCCAGCCCGGACAGCTCGCGGATGTCGCGGGTGCCCGCCTGGTGGTCGATGATGCCGACGACCAGGAACAACGTCGCTTTGAACATGCCGTGCGCGAGCAGCATCGCGGCACCGGCCATCGCCCCGGTGTGCGTGCCGGCGCCGAACAGCACCATCAGGAAACCGAGCTGGCTGACCGTGCCGTAGGCCAGCAGCTTCTTCAGGTCGTACTCGTGCAGCGCGCGCCAGCCGCCGAGCAGCATCGTGGCCAGGCCGAACAGGATCGCGGGCAGGTACCACTGCGGCACGCCCAGGAACACCGGCGCGAGCCGGGCCACCAGGAACACACCGGCTTTGACCATCGACGCGGCGTGCAGGTACGCGCTGATCGGGGTGGGCGCGACCATCGCTGCGGGCAGCCAGTTGTGGAACGGGATCTGCGCGGACTTGGTGAACGCGCCGACCAGGATCAGCACCGCGGCGACCGCGGTGGCGGTGCCGCCCGGCGGGTGCTCGACCAGCTCGGAGATCCGGTAGGTGCCCGCGGTCTCGCCCAGCACCACGAAGCCGAGCAGCATGACCAGCCCGCCCAGGCTGGTGATCATCAGCGCCTGCAGCGCCGACCGGCGCGATTCGCGGCTGAGCCCGGCCTGCCCGACCAGTAGGAACGAGCAGATCGTGGTCAGTTCCCAGAAGACGTAGACGGTGATCAGGTCGTCGGAGAAGATCAGCCCGAGCATCGCCCCGGCGAAGGCCAGCAGCAGCGGTGCGGAACGCCGGGCGTCGCCGCCACCGCGGGTGAAGTAGGAGTCGGCGTAGACCAGCACCACCGCGCCGAGACCGGCCACCAGGATGGTCATCAGCAGCGACAGCGCGTCCAGCCGGAAGGCGAACTGCAGGCCTATCAGCGGTGCCCACTCGACGGTCTCGCTGATCGTCTGCCCGGACAGCACCGGTCCTGCCTGCGACAACACCCAAAACAGAGCCGCAGCCGGGGGAACGGCTGCGGTCAGGAATGCGGCTCGGGTGCTGCGCCGGGCGAGGAACGGTAGCGCCAGGGCCACCAGCAGGTGCACGACGACGAAAGCGAGCAAGGGCACCTCCTCGACGCCGATTGGTCGTGGTCAGCTCGACCCGCCGACACCCGATCACCGGGGATTGTTCGCCACCGTCATCGCGGACGCACCACAAGCGGATATGCTGCTCGTTCCGGCGCGCGACGCTGCGAGTATCGGCGTTGAGAAGGCTCGGGCCAGCGAGGTCCGATCGGCGTCCAACTTATCCGAAACACACGAGTCCGAGCCAATCCGCGATCTTGCGACCGGTAGCAGATCGACACCGGTTTTTCCGTTGCGGCGGAATGACCTTGGCCGCGCTGACCACGCCTTTCGGGCGACTTCGCAGGTGGGATTACTCACGTTGTGTAACGCCGATACGACCGATTCGCGCTGATCACCCGGGAGGCAAGGGGGCGTCCCAGCTGAGCAACGATCGGCGGTTTCGCCCTCGCGCGGTCGGTTCGCTGTGGAGAATGTCCTCCGTGCCCGCGAACGACAACGACATCCTCACCGGTGCCGGCCGGCTGATCGGCGACCGGTACCGCCTGGACCGCAAGCTCGGTGGCGGTGCGATGGGCACCGTGTGGGCCGGTACCGACGAACTCCTGCGCCGCCCGGTGGCGGTCAAGGAGGTCAAGCTGCCGCCGGGGATGCCCGACGAAGAGGCCGCCGAGATGCGCGAGCGCGCGCTCCGGGAGGCCCGGGCCATCGCCGTGCTCTCGCACCCCAACGTGGTGACCCTCTACGACGTCGCCCGCGAGCACGGCGAGCCGTTCGTGGTCATGGAGCTCGTGCCGTCGCAGAGCCTCGCGGCGATCCTCGGCGAGCACGGCGAGCTCGACGACCACCAGATCGCGATGATCGCCGAAGGCTGCGCGGCCGGGCTGGACGCCGCGCACCGGGCGGGCATCGTGCACCGCGACGTCAAGCCGGGCAACGTGCTGATCGGCGACGACGGCCGGATCAAGGTCAGCGACTTCGGCATCTCCCGCAACATCGCCGAGCACACCATCACCAGCACCGGGATCCTGCTCGGCACCCCGGCGTTCATCGCCCCCGAGGTCGCGGCGGGCGAAGGGGTCTCGGCGTCGGCCGACCTGTGGGGTCTGGGCGCGACGCTGTTCGCCGCTGCCGAGGGCCGCACGCCCTACGACGTCGGCGACGACCCGCTGGCCACCGTGACCGAGGTGGTGCGCGGCCCCGTGCCGCGGGTGAGCCGCCCCGGTCCGATCGGCGAGATCATCACCGCGCTGATGGTCAAGGACCCGACGCGGCGGATGCCGCTGACCGAGGTGCGCCGCCGGGTGCAGCACCTGCTGCCGGAGCCGGGAGCGCGTCCGTTCGCGATGCTGCTGGACCCGGAAGCACCGACGGTGCGCGTCCGCACGCTGGTCCCGGCGACGCCGTCGAACCCGGTGGTTCCGCCTCCCCCGCAGACCAAGCACCCCACGCTCAACTCCCAGGCCGGGCAGCTGGCGAGGGATCCCGGGCTGCCGCCGTTCGAGCTGAAGGACCCGCCACCGCCCCGCCGCTCGCCGTGGGCCGCGGTGGCGCTGACCGCGGCCGCCGTCGTGCTCTTCGCCGGTGCGGTGGGCGGTGGCTTCGCCGCCAGCCGGGTGATCATGGGTCGCGACGTCCTGCCGCACTCCGGCACCCCGCAGGGCGTGGCGACGGAAACCCACGTGGCCGACCAGATGGACCTGGTCGGGCGCGCCGACAACGCCAAGCACACCGCCGCGCCCAACGGCGGCGAGTTCAGCATCCTCACGCCCAACGCCCAGGGGTGGCGGCGGTTCCACAGCGAGCGCACCGACATCGCCAACAGCCTCGTGGTGTCGAACGTGTCCCCGGACGGACGCATCGAGATCGCCGTGCAGCGCTACGGCAACTACTTCAACTCGGGCTACACAGTCGACGACTACCTGAGCCAGCTACCGAAGACCGCGGGCGAAGGCGGCCAAGTCGCCGCGGAGCAACCGGTCGACAACAGCACGGGCAAGCGGCTGAGCTACACGACGACGGTGGCACCGACGCTCGGCACGCAGGGGGCCACGGCCGAGCGCTTCTCGCTCGCCGACCTGACGCGACGCGGCAACGACCTGTGGATCGTCCGGGTCACCGGCCCGGCCGGGACCTTCGTGGAGAACCAGAAGATCCTCGACCAGATCTCCCCGAGCCTGCAGACCAGCAGCTCCTGACGCGGGAAAGCCCCGGACGATTCCCGGAGCAGCTACTAAGCTGCGCGGCTGTGACGTCTAGTACTGCTCCCGACCCGTCCGCCGCCGCTTCGGCCGCCGCCGCGAAGCTCGCCGAGGCCACCGGCGTCGACCGCCACGACCTGGTCGTCGTGCTCGGCTCCGGCTGGCAGCCCGCCGCTGAGGAGATCGGCGCTCCCGCCGCCGAGATCGGCATGGCCGAGCTGCCGGGCTTCGCCGCGCCGGGCGCGATCGGGCACAGCGGCAAGATCAGGTCCGTGCCGGTGGGCGACAAGCGCGCGTTGGTGATGCTCGGCCGCACGCACCTCTACGAGGGCAAGGGCATCGACCCGGTGGCGCACGGAGTGCGCACCGCGATCGCCGCCGGTTGCCGCACGGTGGTGCTGACCAACGCGGCCGGTGGGCTGCGCGAGGGCATGCAGGTCGGGCAGCCGGTGCTGATCAGCGACCACATCAACATGACCGCGCGATCGCCGCTGGTCGGCGCGAACTTCGTGGACCTCACCGACCTGTACTCGCCGCGGCTGCGGGACCTCGCGCGCAGCATCGATCCGACGCTGGAGGAAGGCGTCTACGCGGGTCTGCCAGGTCCGCACTTCGAGACCCCGGCCGAGATCCGGATGCTGAGCACCCTCGGCGTCGACCTGGTCGGCATGTCGACGGTGCTGGAGGCGATCGCGGCGCGCGCCGAGGGCGCCGAGGTCTTCGGCCTGTCCCTGGTGACGAACCTGGCGGCGGGCCTGAGCGGCGAACCGCTGAACCACGAAGAGGTCCTGGAAGCGGGCCGCGCATCCGCGAGCCGCATGGGCAAGCTTCTTCGCTCCGTCGTCGAAGCGTCCTGATGTCGTGAGTGCGTAACAGTGTTCGAACACTGTTACGCACTCACGACCCCTGTGCTTGGGCCACCTGGGTGTATCGGGTGCCG